>NZ_JBTYKD010000235.1:0-17474 GCF_054880495.1 Nostoc sp. | reverse complement strand
ACAGGATGCAGAATTGGAGAGCTTTTAGCCCTGAATTTATCAGACCTAGATATCAAAAATCAAAAATTTCAGGTATTGGGAAAAGGAAACAAACAGCGTTAGTGCTTTTATAGTGATGATGCAGCCGAATCCCTAGATCAATATTTCCAGTACTCACGCCATAAAAATATCGACGCACTATTTACCATGAGCCACCGAATGCCACTCCCTCATTTTGGGAACAATTTGTTCCCGTCGCTATGTTGTCAAATACTACAGAACCAGCTATTAAATAATTCACACGTCGGTGAGTGTATCCAAACCTGTCTCTGCAATACTCCTCAAATGTGCGGTGGATTGAACGGTACAGCCTGCGATCGCGCAATTCCATCAGCGCCTTCCCTGCTTCAAAAAACGCCCGTTCCACTTTCCTCTCCAGGAGTAGGCGATCGCTCCTTTCCTCTAAGAAAATGGGAAAGCAATGACACGGAGCAATGGCAAGAAGTTGATGTTATGAAAAAACATTCCAGCGATCGCCCTGGCATCTGTGCTGAATACAAACGAGGAAAAGTTAGTCCAAGGGGCGATGCCCTTCTCTACGAGACGCTGCGCGAACGGCGCAGGTGTTACCCTGAGCTTGTCGAAGGGCTCAGGGTAACACCTACGGCAGCAAGCTACGCGTGCCGTGCGTTTTATCTAACAGTATGGTGAAAAGATTGGGTTTTTGACTAACAAAATGGTCAATTTGATAGATTGTCTCGATGCACCCAACGAAGAATCAATACTTTAGCCGTTGCATTCCACGAAATGGCTCTAACGTGTAATGACCAACATGCTGCGTATGAAGATTAAGTTCAAGCCAGCTTAATTCAAAGGCTGCTTTCACCCCTCGCTTGGCTGTCATTTCTGTAGAGAGCAATTGTTCCTGTGATGGGTTAATAGCTTGATCTTGCAATGACTGATTTTTCAATCGCTGCAACATCTCGGCTAAAAACAAGTCAGGATCTTCTACTACATACCGCCCCACCAACTCCAAACCCAAAGGCAGATATCCCAACCATTCACACAATTGATTAGCCACTTCCAGTTCCTTTTGTACTCGCTTAGTACCCACTAATGCTGTCAATAATTCCAAAGCTTCTTCTGGTGACAGCACATCTAAGGAAATCTCCTCAATATTGGGGTCTAGATTCCGTGTTCGTGTTGTCATAAGCACCCGAAAACGGTTAGCCCTTGGTATAAACTCTCGACAACCCTTCAAATTTTGGATATCATCTAGTATGATTAATATCAATCCCTCTGGTGGTTGCCAATTCTGCCAGCACCACTTCACCTGTTCAGTCAGACTCAGCACCCTTTCAAGGGAATCCTGCTGTGGGACTTGCAGATTCATCTGAAGCTGTGCAAACTCCACAATCCGAGATGCTAAATCTGTTTCTCTGGCTGATAACCAGCAAATACCACCAGGATAGTCTTGTTCATGAAGTCTAGCGTATTGCGTTGCTAATTCAGTTTTACCTACTCCACCCATACCAGAAACAGCACTCAGGGCTACAGCGCCTGTTCTTTGCAACCGCTCACGAAGTCTAGTAAGTTCATACTGTCTTCCTACAAAATTGGCAGACCCTGTTAACTGAAGATTATTTGGGGGATTTTGTTTAGGCGACTTGAAGATGAAGGTATTGTCCTTGATGGTCGGCTCTCCACCCTTAATATTTATCCCTTGCCAATTTTCGCTGGTCATTTGCTGCCAAAGTTAAGGGTGTTGTTCTTGATAGTTGGCTTTCCGCCTTTAATATTTATCCCTTGCCAATTTTCAATCACAGTTGTTAACCGCTTTTCTACTTCAGGATTCTCAGTTACAGCAAGATTTATATCATTTCCTAAAGCTTCTACCGCTGCTTTGATATCTGGGTCTGTGGCTGCTGCCTTTTTCACTTTTTCTACCAAAACAGCTTCGCCAATATCCTCTCG
Organism: Nostoc sp.; assembly: GCF_054880495.1. NCBI lineage: Bacteria > Bacillati > Cyanobacteriota > Cyanophyceae > Nostocales > Nostocaceae > Nostoc > Nostoc sp. The sequence continues at coordinate 15,521 of NZ_JBTYKD010000235.1, read as the reverse complement.
TTCGCCTGGCGGTAAGGCGGCGTTTTCCTTTGCTACTGTTAAGGCTTTGGCTGTATCAGGCGATTTCTGCTTCAGGAGTTGCATCAGCCCTTCTGAAGCTATATCGAAGGTTTTGTTTGTTGACCAGTCAATGATTTTACCCACTACCCAAGTTGTGAAAGCGATCGCACCAGCAGTTAATGGCTCCATCTACTACCTCGTAAGCGCGGCATCCTATTTTACTATTACTACATGGTTTATGTTCTAAATTTCGCAATTAATCGAAAAAATCTCTAGTTAGCTTATTGTTTTGGCTCATAATTCATCCAGCATTACACGTTGGGGCAAAAAAGTGTAACAGATGGCTCAAAGTCCTAATCTTTCGTAACCGTTCCGGGGCTAGAAGAGCGATCGCTATCAGGTGAGCGTCAGGCGATCGCTCAAGTTTCCTCTTTGAAAAATGGGCATACATCGCCTGGAACGGGAGCCCGTTTCCTCAATTACTGCACCGATCGCCTATTCCTCCAGCGTGTTGGTGGTCGCTACCGCTTCATCCACAAACTACTGCAAGACCACTTCGCCCAAATGGAGTTTAAGCGCAATGTTGACTGAGAAAGAAACTACACTCTTGCGTAGTTTACCGCCGCAGGCTCAGGGTAAGACCTACGGCGGGCTACGCCATCGCACTTTCTGGACCAAGCTAGGTATCGCACCTCATCAAATGGGAATTAAACTCAACGAATCTGTCACCAGACCCGTTGGTCTTCAGAACCGTAATCCCGCCAAAAATTTACGTAATTTCTCTCTAAACTACTGTAGCTGAATTTAGTAACATAGTTGCCATACCCAATTTAAACTGTTAATTAAATGTTAAAAAATTCTTTGGTGCTTGCGCTGTTTAGTGCATCTTTAGCTGCCGCTTTAGTTAGTCCTGCTCTGGCTGCACCTGCTGACTTTATTGGTACTTGGGTCAATACTAATTCAAATACAAGTGGTGTTACTCGTTTGGTAATCACCTCAGCAGGTGGCAACAAATTAAACATCGAAGCATTTGGGAAATGCCATCCTACTGATTGTAAATGGGGGAAAACTAGCCTAATAACCTATAGCAGTAATGTACAAGACCCAAATACCCGCTATGGGACTGCTAGCTACAATCCTGGATTTGCTCGAACTCTTGTGAGTTTGGATCTCAAAGGTAGAAATGCACTCTCTTTACAGAGCTTCACCGAATTTACAGATAATAGTGGACGGCAAAACTATTCTTCAATCGAGGGCTTTAAACGTTAAAGCTCTCAAGGTAAGTATATAAATAGCCCGAATTTCTTAATTGTGAGAAATTCGGGTTGGCAGCGTTCTTGAGGGACGACTTAACGGGAAAAGTCAGATTAGTGACGGCGTAATTACTCTGCGCTGGTAGGGTGCAATCGCCGCCTACTGGGTGCTACTGGCGGATGATGAACGAATACCCATTGATGCGGATTTATCAGTTAGAGGTTAGGGATGGCAAGTGATAGGGTTTTCAGTTCTGGAGCGTAGGCTTCTTGAACCGCAGGCAATAAGTATGTACGTTCGTTCTACCAAGTCCCAGGAGCGATATACCCGATTGCAGCAGAGGTTAGTTTATGAGTTGCAATAGCGATCGCTCAGGTGATCGCTATAAAGGGCGGCTCCATGCGATGCTTACGGTGGTCACTGAGCTTGCCGTTCGCGCAGCGTCTCGTAGAGAAGTGCGGGCTGTTCGGTGTTGGCCTACATCCCCTGGAACGGGAGCCCGTTTCTTCAATTAGTGCACCGATCGCCTATTCCTCCAACGTGTTGGTGGTCGCTACCTCTTCATCCACAAAATATTTATGCAAGAGTTCTAGGCTAGAACTGAGCGCTAGACGATGACGTTAGTACCGACTACCAAATTTGTAGCCGTGAAATTATTCAAAGTCGCCAAGGTCTCACTGAAATAACCACCATTACTAAAGGGACAGTAATTAACTTTTGTAGCAGTACCCGATTGCACAAACTGTAGATAGCCATCAGCGATGGGATTGCTGCCAGTGTAGCCCCGATTCTTAAACACATTAGTAAGAACTAACTTATCTTCACTCTGATTAAAGTCAATAATCGTATGATTAGTGCTCTCGGTTTGATAGATAAACTGGTCATTACCACTACCGCCGTAAAGGGTATCATTATACTCACTAGCATAAGCATCATTCTCACCAACAAGGAAGATGTCATTACCAGCACCACCACTGAGGTTATTGCTACCTGTACCGCCAATGAGGATATCATCACCAGCACCACCAACCAGGGTATCGTTACCCGTAGCACCGCGTAGCAGGTCGTTGCCACTCTTGCCATCGATGCGGTCATCACCCCCCTGACCATTAATCACATCAGCTGAGTTGTCAAAGCCGTTGACATTGTTATTTAGGTCATTGAGAAAGGTAACTGTATTTTTGTTGAAGATAGTCCTTTGAGTGGAGTTGGCATTGAAGACATCAAAGCTGTCACAAATGCTACTTTGCCCATCAAACAGGATATTGCCCAGTGTTGATAGGTTGTCTAGGTTTTCCAGGGGAAAGTTTTGCAGGATAACTTTGTCATTAGCCACCCCATCAAAGGTGACTTCCAGATTGTTACCATTCTGGGTGAGTCGCAGATTTTTGGCAGTTAATCCAGTACCTTGGAATTTCAGGGTATCCAATTCGCTAACGATTGCTGCCGAGGGATTTGAGCCTTTACCTAACCCGCCAAAATCACTGATGGTATCAACACCGTCACCTAAGTTGTAAACAAATTTATCCTTGCCGCCACCACCAGTTAAAATGTCGTTGCCTTGATTCCCTGTGATGGTATCATTCCCGGCTTGACCGTTAATTATCTCACTATAGTTCTTGCCGACTAGATTATCAGCGCCATTGGTTCCATTCAGCCCGTTGAACTCTAATGCACCAATATCAACTGTACCTTTAGATATTCTGTCAAATCCAGCGCCACGTTGGTCAGTGGTGATCCCTGCTGGAATCAAAGCATTCTTACCTGCGTTAATTGCAGGACTATTCTCAAGTAATGCATTCGTAAAGGTTCCACCACCGTTATTTTGCAGTGGACTGAGTTTAGGATCAATGGGGTTGGCGCTGGTGCCAACGAGAGTGCTGGTAGTAAAGCCAGTACTACCAGTCCTATTGCCAATTAGGTTACTACCGAGGTCGGTGAAGCTGCCGAAAACATCCCCCTCTAAGCCGAAGTTGCCTGCAATGATAGTGTTGCCAACAATGACAGTACCATCAGAGTCATTGAAAACGCTTCTACCCTCGCCACCATAAGACAGGTCATAACCAGTACTATTATATTGTCTAATGTCATTATTAGTAATAGTGCTGTTGGTGAGAGTCAGAATACCTTTATTTGAGATGCCGTTGCCCTCTTTGTAGGATGTATTGCTAGAGACAGTACTATTGTCAAGGTTGAAGGTGCCTTGGTTAAAAATGCCGCCGCCGTAGGTCGCGCTACTGTTAGAGACTGTGCTTGCCCTTATGCTGAGGTTGCCTGTGTTAAAGATGCCACCGCCGTAGCTATCTATTAAATAAGTGCCAGGTTCGTGCTCATAAAATAATACGGTGGACAGTTCATTACTAGAGACAGTACTGTTAGTTATCCTGAGACTGCCTTTGTTAAAGATACCGCCACCATAAGTATCTCCTCTATTATTAGAGACAGTGCTTCCCGTTAAGCTAAGATTGCCACTGTTAAATATGCCGCCTCCTAATGACGACCCAAAATTACCAGAGACAGCAGTGTTAGTCAGGCTAAGGCTACCTCTGTTAAAGATACCGCCTACCGATCCACCATTGTCAGATACAGTGCTGTTGGTCAAGCTGAGGCTGGCATTGCTATTGATCAGAATACTACCAAAGGCATCCCTAGCATTAGCAATTTTCAAGCCATTAATGCTTGTATCTGTTCCTGTACCTGATATCTCGAACACGCCAGAGTCGTTATTCCCACTGATAGTGAGGTTAGATACCCCAGTTCCCAAAATAGTTAGATCATCGGTAATCGTCAATTTCCCAGAGGTGAGGGTGATGATATCTGGGGTAGCATCGGTGAACACGCCCGCAAATGTAATGGTATCTGCCCCAACAGTAGCATTGGCATTGAGAATAGCCTGCCGCAACGATCCTGGTCCTGAATCGTTAGTATTAGTCACTACTATGTCAGTATTAACAGGTGGTGGGCTAGTGGACTGGACTTCATAAGCACCAATATCCACTCTATCGCCGGATATTCGGTTGAATCCGGCGCCCCTTTGGTCAGTAGTAACACTACCAGTAACTAGAGAATTATTGCCTGCGTTAATAGCGGGACTATCAGCAAGTAAAGCATCAGTAAAGGTTGCACCACCGTTATTTTGTAGAGGGGCGAGTTTGGGGTTAATGGGTCTGACACTAGTGCCAACGAGGATGCTGGTGGTCAATCCGGTGCTACCAGTGTTATTACCAATCAGGTTATTGCCTGAGTCGTTGAAGCTTCCAGCCACATCGGGGTAGATATTTGCGGAGGTGGACTTATCGAAGTTGCCTGCAATGATGGTGTTCCCAACAGTGATAGTTCCACCACTATCGTTAAAAACACCGCCACCGTCCCCAGTCCCATCGCCGTTTGAGTCAGCTGTGTTATTGGTAATCGTGGTGTTGAAAAGGGAGAGGGTGTCGTTATTATAGATGCCGCCGCCGTTAGAGGTTGCCTTATTACCAGATACAGTACTGTTAATCAAGATTGCTGAACTTGATTTATCAATACTCTCCTCAGAGAAGTATGAGTTAGAAATGCCCCCTTCCCTATTGTCAGAGACACTGCTATTGGTAAGTTTAAGAAAGCTACCTATGTTAGAGATGCCCCCTTTTCTATTGTCAGAGACACTGCTATTGGTGAGGCTAAGGAAACCAGAATAAAGAGAATAAAGGCTGCCACCAACTTCATTAAGGATGCCGCTTTGCGTATTGCTAGAGACACTGCTATTAGTTAGACTGACTGTACCACCATAGTTGGAAATACCGCTTCCTTTATTGCCAGAGACACTGCTTTTTGTTAGGTTGAGGAAGGCAATGTCAAGATTATTAATGATCCCGCTTCCTGTATTGCCAGAGACACTACTTCCCGTTAAGTTAAGGATGCCATCGTTATAGATGGCATCTCCCGTATTGCGGGAGACAGTGCTGTTAGTAAGCCTAAGAATGCTACTGGTATCGACTAAAATACTGCTGCCATTGTAATAATTGGGATTGATATTACCATTAGCAACGGTCAAACCATCAATGATAGCATCTGTTCCTATGCCCGATATCTCAAACACCCTAGAGGCATTATTCCCACTTATAGTTAGCTTCGATGCCCCAGTCCCCAAGATACTCAGATCATCGGTAATCGTCAGTTGTCCAGACGTGAGGGTAATAACATCTGGGGTGGTATCTGTGAATACACCCCCAAATGTAATGGTATCATCACCAGGAGTAGCATTGGCTAAGTTAATTGCCTCCCGGAGTGTGGTGATGCCGTTGTTGACATTCCCATCATCCGTGTCTCCGGTATTATTCACCGTGAACGTTGCTAGTACTCCTGCGTAAGCTTCTCGTGTTGTTTGTGCAAACGCAAGATTTACTTCCATATCAGCAGTGCGAACTTCTAATTCCCAGTTACCACCTAATGCAGCATTCCCAATCCGTTTACGGGAAGCGGCAATGTTTGCTCCTGTAAGTTGGTGCAGTTTGGCGACAAATTCTGCCCCCGCATCACCCGAAGCCACATTGCAACCATAGATAAGTAAGTTACAAGGGCGATCGCTTTTGCCACAGGCTAAAAATATCTGCTGCCATTGTTGAAGTTGCTGGCTGTATTCGTCGAGGTTATCAAGTCTTAAATTGGTATTGCCCAATTGTAAGCAACCTGGTGTACCGTGGCACACAATATGAATGTTAATCAAATTCGAGCGAGCGCAACTCGCCAGAATATCCGTAATTTGTTTAACACCGTTCTGTGTCGATTCTAGGGTAAAAACTTCGGTATGCTCAAGCACGCCACCGGCTAAATCCCTATAGCCTTCAACCGCCATGTCAATGAAGACTAGATTATGGGTATAGGAGGTGCAAGTTGCAGGATTTACTTGGAAGTATGGGGTATGTAGCGTTACCATTTTTTGACTTCGAGCTAAGGTGATGAGGGAAACTTCTCTGTATAGATTCTGATCTGGATTTTTTCTAAAATCCTTAATCGTACCACAAAATAATTATGCAAGAGGTCTCAAGTTTCATCTCGAGCGATCGCCTGCGCTCTTGTTAAGCTTACGGCGGAACGAAAAGCGACCATCGCAATCATGAGGCGCAATTCTCTGCCACTTTAACTCAAATTACTGCTGCCACCTACTTGGGCTGCTCCCTCTGGTGCTGGTGGGTGGTAAGTCATAGACTGTAACCCCAAACGACCAGGGCCAATAAAACGGTTGAGTGTGAATGAAATACCGCCAAGCATTACTCCAATTGCTCCGAAGATGCCGCCACTAGATTGCAGTGCGGTTACTGTCTCCATCTTCACTGATGAGTCTTTCCATAACCATGCTCCTGGCTCTACATCCAGTACTTCTCCAGGAGCAAGGTACTTTTCAAAGACATTACCGTAACCGTGGATTAAAAGCAGCCCTCCTTGTTGTTGACCAATGAAGCGGTCAATAAATAAACCACCACTGCGACTAAAAAAGAGGTTTGCCAGCCCTCGCTGGAAAAAGAAACTGTACTCAATATTACTGGTAGCTAATAAAAACTGATGTTCGCGCACGTCCACTGTCTGTCCACGCTCTAATTGCAGCACCACAATCTGTCCTGGAGCCTCACGAGAGAAAGCAATATTCCCTGGGCCATGTGCTTCACTGATAAAAATTTGCAGTCCAGCAAAAAAACGTTTGGCTGCCCCTTTCAAGCCTTTGACACCAAGGCGAACATTAGGATGTTTCCACAGCAGAATATGATGTTCAAAGTAAATCGATTGCTGTTGCCCTAGATGGACATCTACTACAGGTACTACTTCTCCTTCGATTCTCAAGGTCAAGTCACCAGAATGAAAGAAATCTTTCGGATTTTTTAATTCAGGTATCGGTTCACTACTGAAGTCTGACATAGTCTGATATTTTCGATGGTTGTTTTATAAATCATTTTCTCCCATTATTGGGGTTTGCTGCCCAAGTCTGGATTGTAACTAACAATTAGTACAGCCAAAAATCCCAAAATCACATTCCAAAAGACAATTTTAATCATAATTTCGCTTTTTATAAGTAATTTTATTTATAATTAATTCCCTAATAGGATGTCAATAAACTCAACTTTTGGGATGATACTTTGTGAGGTGCGATGCCTAACTCTTGGAGACTACTGCACCCGCGACACCTGAAAAAGTCATACAACTGACTAGTCATCCTCAAGACACAACTGTTGAAGTAGTAGATATTGACCTTTTTTAGTGTAGCGACCACCCCCGAAGATTGGCATGGGGATGATGAAAAGGCTATAGTTGCCAGATTTCAAAAACTACTAGAGATAATAAAATCGAGCCGGCAATCGTCGTAGAGCAGAGAGGTCTTACAGCGGTCGGACAGACGGTGGTGCTGGCTGTGGAGGTTGACTGCCTGGGAGTCCCCGTGAAGGAGCAAAATCCTAGAGGCGACTCAAGGGATGCCCACACTGTACTTGGTACTCCAAGTCAGTGATGGGAGAATGTCACTACAATGCTTCTGCTAACTCGGTTTTACACACTTTGGCGTAACCAGCACTTAGAGCCATCACAAGCTTTAATCACAGCCCAAAAATGGCTCCGGGATGCCGAACCCCTAGTCACGCGATCGCATCGGTCGCCCTACGCCCCAGTGCCCCACTCACAAAGTTAGCCTCGAACCCGCTTAACCATAACGATACAATACTTACACCCACGTACCCCAAACGGCAATGGTTCAAACTCCTGCCAAACCCTTGACCCTCGATGAATTTCTCAAGCTGCTGGAAACCAAACCTGCCAGTGAATTCATCGACGGTCAGATTATCCAGAAACCCATGCCCCAAGGAAAACACAGTACAGTTCAGCTTGACCTGGGTACTGACATCAACCAAGCGCTCAAACCCGGACACATCGCCCGCGCCTATTCGGAACTCCGCTGCACCTTTGCCGGTAGGTCGATTGTTCCTGATATTGCAGTCTTCACTTGGGAACGCATTCCCCGCGATCAGAACGGCAAAGTGTCCAATAGCGTTTACCCTGATTCTGGCAAATCCACTTCTGCTGCTCTACAAATTTGACCCCAGTTTTTGCAAAACTGCATAAATATCTAATTAGGCGTAGATAGTTCTACAGAAGTACCCAGGCTTTACAAACATCCTCTCATGACGACTGTTCAATTCTTACATGATAAGCTAATCGTCATTCATTTTTCCAGAATGATTCGCTTGTAGTAAGGGCTACCCTACAGGAACGCTTCGCGAACAGTGACAAGAAGCTTTCAGAAAGTAAACAAATCTATAAGGAGGAAATCTGATGATAGACAGGGATACATCCTAGCCGACATTAATTTGACTAGGCTATGCCATCTCTGCTTACAAAAGTGTCAAAGCTGTCAAAATCACTTTCTTTTGATAAGTTTATCGAAATCTCAAGTGCAGATTGCTTTAACGCAATAGTCATTCAATCAATTAACTTTACCTTAATTTTGGAGCATCATATGAGTGGATTTGGTCACGGTTCTGTCGGCACACGAGAACAAGCATTTACACATTTACTACCTTTAAGAGCAAAAAGCTATCCGACCCATGAACTACTAAAACTTGCCAACAGCATAAAGTCAGAGCCTGATACCGTGAAAGATGGTCCTGATCCTGAAGAAAATTTGCTGTTACCAGCAGGTTATACATACTTTGGTCAATTCATTGATCACGATCTCACCTTTGATAACACATCATCTTTGAACCCAGCAGATATTGGTTCTCAAGAGCGTTTCCCAACTAATTTACGGACTCCACGCTTTGATTTGGACTCTTTATACGGTGACGGACCTGATGCTAACCCTTTTATATACGCTGAGGACGGGGCTACTCTTTTATATAAAAACGGCACTGAAAATCAGGTTCAACCTAGTGCCAGTAATACAAAGCTAGTTGAAGACTTTAAACATCAGGCAGATCAAGACCTACTGCGTAGCCCCAATGGTCGCGCGATTATTGGTGACAAACGTAATGATGAAAACTCGATCATCAGTCAAATTCAATTGTCTTTTGTCAAGTATCATAATGCAGTAGTAGCAAAGCTCAAACAAAACAATCATAAACTGCAAGATGATCAGAAGCTGACGGGTACTGCTTTGTTTGAAGCAGCACAAAACGAAGTACGCTGGGCTTATCAAAAGATAGTGATAGAAGACTTTTTGCCGCGCATTGTTAACGCAGATGTTCTAGAAGGTCTAAAAGACAAAACTCGTGACCAACGCGCTCAAAACTATGCTCTTTACACAGAAGACAAACGCGAGAATTTACCCCGCGAATTTGTAGTAGCAGCTTACCGCTTTGGACATTCTGGAGTGCGCTTTGGTTATCGTCTCAACAATGATAAACGCTTTAGCATTTTCCCGCGTAGCGATAATGACAACCCAGACGATGACAGTTTGTTAGGATTCGAGCCACTGCCAAGTCATCATGTCATTGATAACTGGGCGCGCTTTTTCCCACTCACAAGTCCAGGAGTGTTACCCGATGAGCCTCGTGACAAGCCTGCTGATCAGACAAAAAGACCAGAAGTACGCTTACAACTAGCTTACAAAATTGATTCCAACTTGGTTGACCCACTTGGCGTTTTACCGTCCCCTGTATTGCCAACCAGCCAGAATGTTGGGGGGGTTATTAAAGAAGTTAAAGATGCGATCAGCCCTGACACCTTGCCAGACAAGAAAGTAGTACCACCACGTCCATCCCTAGCACTGCTTAATTTATTGCGAGGCAACAACTACAGAGTACAAGGTGGGCAACAGATTGTCAAAGCTTTACAGGACAAAGGTTTTACTCAGGCTATCCCTCTCACATCAGATCAACTCAGTCTACGACGACCAGCAGGTGAAAATTCGGCAAAGGATGCACTGTTCAAGTTTGAGCCAATTGCTGAGAGTCTGCAAAACGACACCCCACTCTGGTTTTACATCTTAGCTGAGGGTCAAGCTCCTTTAGTAGATCACTTTGGTGTGGGAAAAAGTTTTTCCGAAGTAGACTTACTAAATGGTGTTGGCGCTAAAACTCAGCTAGGTTGGGTAGGTGGTCGGATTGTAGCCGAGGTATTTTATGGACTTTTAGATTCTGATCAGGAATCTTATATTAATAAAGCACCTAAAGATTGGCAGCCAATTTTAGGTGGTGATCAGACAGTTATCTTTGCTAACCTACTCAAATTTGCTGGCCAAAAGATCGAACCACTTCCAACCAGCACAAGCACCCACAAAAACTCAGATTTTTGCTGATGGGAAAAATGATAATTATGCAATCTGTTTTTGCTTGCTTGTGACTAGTTAGGTATTAGTCAAATTTAGGGCTTGCTCACAAATTCTGAGAACCTGCATATACCTAAATATAGCAATGGTCGGGCTTACTAAGACAAAAGGTAAACAGTCATCAGTTACCTTACTGTTAACTGATGACTGAATAAATGAAGTACGGAATTTACTTTGGGAATGAGTAGCGTCGAGGTCAAAAGTGTTGAATGTTAACAAAAATCCGATAAAAACAGCCCAAAATATGTTAAATTTTGGGCAAGATTAAAGTATATCTATTTAATAGTGATTATAAATTCATTTCCCAAGATTGTCGAAGATATCTTGAGAGGACTGCCAAAAAACGATTATCCAATTAATTTTTGTGATTTAGAGGCGAAAACCGAGTTTCGCTTAGTTACTAATTTACCAGATATGGGAGAGGCTGCCGTTAGTGATGATGAAATTAGGGATATTTATCGATTACTTGGGGAGTTGAATTGTTGTGGAAGTTTTTAAAGATGCACTTAAAACTTGACAAATTAATTACTAAGAACGTCAATGGTATCACCATACAAATTTACGTTAGTTTGATAGCTTATCTGATTTTAGAGCTTTTATCTATTCCCGAACAATGGGGACATATACTATTAGATAAATTCCGCTATCTTCAATCTTGTATGTGTCAGAAAATCAACTATGTTCATTGGTTTGAGGCGATGATATTTTGCTGACTAATTTAAGCTTTTGAGACTAAATGTAACTAACAATGGAAAGTTTTTTATTAGCATTCAACATTTCTGTTATAATTTGGATGCGAAGATTAGTCCTTGAAACATAATGACACCTTTTAACTACTATAAACTAGGAGGAAGCTTAGAATATCAACACCCAACTTATGTAGTCCGAAAAGCTGATTCTGACCTTTATGAAGGATTGATAAATGGTAACTTATGTTATGTTTTAAATTCTCGCCAGATGGGGAAGTCCAGCTTGCGAGTACACATTATGAAACAGCTTAAAGAGCAAGGAATTAAATGTGCTTCCGTTGATTTGACGAGAATTGGCAGTCATCTCACTCCTTCAGAATGGTATGGAGGATTTGTTTCTGAGTTGTTACGGGGTTTTGGGTTATCAAGAAAAGTTAGTTTTGGAACATGGTGGCGACAACGGGAATTTTTACCACCAAAACAACGATTGAGTGAATTAATTGATGATGTATTATTAATAGAGATTTCCGGAAAAATTATAATTTTTATTGATGAAGTTGATAGTATTTTAGGAATAAATTTCAAAGATGATTTTTTTGCCTTTATTCGTGCTTGTTATAACCAACGGGCAGATAATCCAGAATATCAACGTCTTACTTTTTGTTTGTTGGGTGTAGCGACTCCCTCTAATTTAATTGCTGATAAAAATCGCACACCTTTTAATATTGGACAAGCTATCGAATTAACTGGATTTAAACCAGCAGAAGTAGCAGCTTTAGCGCGAGGTTTAGAAGCAATAGTTGCTAGACCAAAAGCTATAATTGAAGAGGTGTTAAAGTGGACTGGGGGACAGCCATTTTTAACTCAAAAACTTTGTCAACTAATTTGTATTTATCAAAATTCATTTCCAGCGCATCATGAAGAAGAATGCGTTAAGAAATTGGTACAAACGCAAATCATCGAAAATTGGGAAGCACAGGATGAACCAGAACATTTACGAACAATCAGAGATCGGATTTTGCAAAGTCCAGAAAATCAAACTGGGCGTTTATTAGGACTATATCAGCAAATATTACACCAAGGACAAATACCTGCTGATGACAGTCCCGAACAAACACAATTACGTCTCACAGGGCTAATTGTCAAACAAGAAGGAAAGCTGCGAATTTATAATTACATATATGCAGAAATATTTAATCAAACATGGCTCGATAAAGTATTAATAAATATTCGCCCATACTCTCAAAGTTTAAATGCTTGGGTAAATTCCAACTTTCAAGATGAGTCGCGTTTGTTGCGGGGACAAACTTTACAAGATGCCCGGATTTGGGCAGCAGATAAAGGTTTAAGTGATTTAGATCGAAAATTTATAGATGCTAGTCAGGAATTAGAAAAACGAGATGTTCAGAAACGATTTCAAGCAGAAGCAGAAGCATCAATAATTTTGGCAGAAGCGAATGAAGTTTTATTAGTAGCCAATCAAAAAGCCAAACGACGAATTAAGATTGGAGGAGGAGTATTAGCAATAACCCTAGTTGCAGCGATGGTTGCTGGAATTTGGGCAAATATGATGGTCAAAGATACACCCCAATGGCAAAAAAATTGTCTCTGTCAGTGATGATGGACTTGTTGAACTTTGGAATGCCGAAACCCTAGATTTTGACCAGCTAATAGTTCGGGGTTGTAATTGGTTACATGATTATCTCAAAAATAATCCCAGCGTGCAAGAAACAGATAAACATATTTGCGATAGGATTCATATCCCTCTTCCATCACTCTAAAAAATCCGCACTAACTATCAGGCTAGACTGCTTTCTCGATCTACTGCTATGAGCAAAATTGGTGTAGAAGATCCTGACGCGGAAGCAGCTTTAATTGATGAGGAGTTAACTAAGGATGCTCAAAGTGCTGCCTTCAAAGTTCCTGGATTACAGCACATTTCATCTGAATGAGGTACACAAGGGCGGGCAGGATGCCCATCCCACAAGACTTATCATATTAAGATGTGTACTTAATTTACCTGCAAAGTGCTGTAAGTTTTTGGGCTTTTCTTAGCGCCATTCGGGTTTGAGCCTTGTTTACTTTTCTTCACACAGTAGCGATCGCAAAGGGCGCTCTCAACGTTAGCAGCGATACCTACGGCGGCAAGCTACGCGGCACTGCATCAAGGAAAATCGCCTGCCCCATCCCTCGATTGTTCAATAGCTTTAAAATCTGTGGCGCTTATTCTGCTATAGCTTAGAGCTTTTCTTAGTGCCATTCATTTTCGAGACTTAACGGGAAAAGTCAAGAGTATTTAACCCTCTTCTATCACTTTCCGTGAGGGCGATCGCTTTTTTAATTCTTCAAATGTTCTCGAAAATATTCTTGATATAACTGACAACTTGGTGTTAATTTATCACCTAGTCTTTTAACCAGTCCCATACTGTATAACTGATATGCTGGGATTGTTTCTATACTGACTGCTTCTGTTGCTGTAACTACTTGAATAAATGCCTTAGCTAGATAAGGATTTACTTTAAAAGTATTCAAATAGCGCCGGAAATGTTCTTCATAAATACCGGCATTTGTGGGAGCATATTGCAATAATTTTTCCAGTGTTATATCCCCAAGTGCGAGGTGATAGAGTGCCAATCTAATTAAATATGGATGTCCGCCAATTAGAGACATTAATTGCTGTACTAGAGTTTGATTATAATTAAGTTGATGATGATGGGCTAAAACTTCTATTTGTGATTTGCTAAACTCCGTTAATTCAACTAATAATCCAACATTAAATGGTGATTGATTAATATCCAATGACCCATACTTTTCAGTGGAATGTACTACAATTAACCGTAATTTTTCCCAAATATCTATAGTTTTAGCTTCCTCATGCCAACTACGTAGCATCGCAAAAAAACCTTGAGAAATTTCAGGATATTTAAAAACTATATCTACTTCGTCTAATCCTAAAACTAAATTACTATTGATTTGGGATAAAATATTATCTTCAAAATATGTAGTGCAATTAATAATGCTACCTCTATACTCATCCCAAGATTCATTTAGCAAAGAAGGTAGTTTTAATTTGTGGCTAACATAAACACAAAACCAGTGTAAAAATTTATCCAAATTACTAAAAACTGTTGTTTCTGCTTGCAATAAATTGAGACGTACTGTATGATAACCTTCCTGATTTGAGTGAGCGATAATTCTATCAAGTAGGGATGTTTTACCCATTTGATTAGGAGCTTTAATCCGAATGAGAGAACCAGCCTGGAGAATTTTTTCATAACAACGTTCTTCTATTGGCGTGCGCTCGATGTAAAATGGACAATTCAGTGGTACTGAACCTTCTGGGTATTCTAGCACAAATTCATTTGTGAGAGTAATGGAACTATCTTGATGTACTTCTGTTGGCAGAATATTCTTATCCCTAAAGTAGAAACGTTCAACTGCTGCACGAAAATTATTTTTACTAACCTCTTCTCTCAATACTTCTGAAAGTAATTTCCACAGTTTGAAACCTACATCTTGCCGGAAATATTTGGCTGCATAACCTTCATTAGTGGCAATTTCTTCATAATTTAGACCTTGCCATGAGCCTTTCAGGACAATTATTTCCACATCTTTCAGGTGTCTATTGATTTTGTTAAAGACAACTGCATCTAAAATTTTTAATCCTTCTTCAAAGTTCATTATTCATCCTAAGTACATGTATTTTTTCCGATGATTTTGGCATCACCGTGATCAGGTAGCAGGACTATATCGCTATATGGATGCCTAAGAGGATGTTTGAAAACTCTAAGAGCCTGTGTTTCACTACCCTGGCTACTGAGAAGCTACTACAAGAGAATCGGAGTTTTGGGATTTGAGAGCGCACCCTGAGTCGCACTTGAGGCTCAAGCCGACCTTTTTCAAACAACCTGTTACTACCTTATTTTAAAAATACAGTAAATAATTTATTTTCTATTAAATAAAATACCTTACCTATCTGTATTTATAAAATATTTAATTCTTTGATAAAAGAAATTTATCACCCATAAAAGTAGATATTTGCATTTAAAAATATCGTGAATTTTCGGATTAAAATATTAATAAATGTAAAGAGAATAGGTTCTATCGCTCCCCTTATGCAATCCTTCTAATTAATCTTTTTGGCAGGGTAATTTCATACAACCGTAGAAAAATGAGAATACTGATAAAGGTATTTACAGCAATTTTCAGGTAAATAGACCACAGTGGTTGAACCAACCGAAGGCATCATCTTCGGTAATATAATTTACAGCGTCAGCCATAGCTTG
>NZ_JBTYKD010000234.1:0-2581 GCF_054880495.1 Nostoc sp. | reverse complement strand
GATAAAATTATTGTTAATCGACCAAGACCCGATTTTTCGTCTGGGATTACGCGTAGCTCTGGAAGCAATTCCTAACCTGGAAGTAACAGCAGTGGTAGAAACTGACACCGTTGCCTTGCAGATTTTAGCAGAAATTGCCCAACAAGATCCTAACCAAGTAAATTTGGTAGTTTTGGAATTCGGTAATGGTCGCTCCGCCACCAGTCAACAGCTAGGGTTACAATTGTGTCGCCAACTCAGAGTCTTATATCCCAACCTGCCAATTTTGCTCCTCAGTTCTATTCAAGAACAAGGACTACTATTAGCTGCGAAATCTGTTGGTGTAAATGGCTACTGCCCCAAAGGTACACCACTTTCTGAGTTAATCACCGCCATGCAAGAAGTTGCAGATGGTGCTTACTATTGGCTTCAAGACACAGAAGCAATAATAACTCCCAACCCTTCTCTACGAGACGCTGCGCGAACGGCAGGTTTTACAGTGAGCTTGCCGAACTGCTCAGGGCATCGCTCCTCACTCCCATTCGACTACGCTCACGGCAAGCCCACTCCCAACTCCCATTCGACTACGCTCACGGCAAGCCCACTCCCTTTCTCTAGACTGCGAAATAATTTACATTTGTCAGGAATTGCTAACATTGACGCTACCCTAGCCGCAGTAACAGCACAACTACAAGTTCCCGGACTACCAGTACTAGATCGAGCAATTCTAGCTGGACATCGGCGAGAGCTGCTAGCGGCTCGTTGGTTGCTAAATCGGTTGTTGGTTTCATCACAAGAAAGGCAAGAGGAAGATATCCCCGTTGCTGATGTGCCTCTGGCTTCTTCATTGAGTAGTGCCATTCAACAAAGGCAAATTGTGCCACCTTTACTTAGTCCGGGAACACTACAATCTGACTTGTTTTCATCTTGTGTTACCAAACTTCAATTTACTTTACGAAATGTCACAGATGTACCTTTAGAAATTGACATCTTTCGTGAAGATAAAAAACGGGAATTACTTTATCTAATACTAGAAAAATTGACTGAACAGTTGGATGAACTGCGTGCTGCTCAAATAGAGATAAATCAATTATATGAAGTAAAAAATACCTTAATATATGACTTATGGCAAGTAGCAGTTACATATTTTTTTGGGAAATTTTCTCGGATAAAATTAGGAGATCAAAACATAGAAGTTGTTAACTTTTTGTTACGAAATACAGAGGTCGTGCAAAAAGATATTCTGAATAAAATTCCGCTAGTTTGCGAGTTGTATTCTTATTTACTATTTCAAACAGAATTGAACATTGATAATACCTCCTATCCGGTAGTAAGCGTTGAAGCCAAGTCCCAAGCATTAATGATTTTAGAGAACTTGTTGATTCAGGTAGCGAATGGGGTAGTGCAACCCCTGTTAAATTCTTTAGCAGATGTAGAAGCGATTAAGCAAAATTTTTATGGACGGCAATTGATTTCCACAAGAGAGATTGAACGATTTAGAAATGATTTGTCGTGGAAATATCGAATAAAAAATTATATAAATGAGCCAAAAGCAGTTTTTGAAAGTCGGTATGAACTATTTGTAATTGCGCCTCGTGGCATTGCCAATACTTCAGTTTATGCTCCTCGAAATCAGGAGTTAGAAAAGCTTTCTAATATTCCTTTAGTAGTGACATTGCTTCTAGAATTTAGTGATGCGATCGCACCGCGTTTAAAATCACTATTAGCTTTTGTAGGTAGCGGTATAGTCTTCATCCTTACCCAAATAGTTGGTCGAGGCTTAGGTTTAATCGGTCGTGGTATTCTTCAAGGTATTGGCAGCGTATCGTTAGTAGAAAAAAACCTGAGACGAAATAGCGATCGATCTAAATGAGGCAGAGAACGCGGGGACACGGAGAATGACAAATGATTTTATCGGGCTAGCAATTTCTTATACTTATGCAACTAGTCTGCTTGTCATAGGTGAGGGACTGCGTAGGCTGTTTGGTGTGAAGCCGGATTTGACTCGCAAGGTGATCCATATTGGTGCAGGGATGTGGGTTTTTGGCGTCCTGCTGCTGTTTAAGCACTGGGAAATTGGAATTATCCCTTTTGCTACCTTTATCGGATTTAACTACCTGTTGTACCGCTACCGAATCATTGGCGCAATGGATACCCAGGATAGCTCACCTGGTACAGTTTATTTCGCTATTTCAGTGACGCTGTTGTTCGGGCTAATGTGGCGGCCAGACGGCCCAATAGATGGCGCTGCGATCGCTGTTGCTGGGATAATGGCCATGACTTGGGGTGATGCCTTGGCAGCATTAATCGGCAGACGCTTCGGGCAGCATAAATACCAAGTGGGAAATTCTGTGCGTTCCTGGGAGGGTTCAGCAGCAATGTTTGTAGCGAGTACAGTGGTGATTTTTTTAGTGCTATTGCTGCTACCTGGTTCGTCGCTGAGTCCCCTAGCAACGCCTTTAGGTTTAGGATGGGCATTGTTGACGGCGGTGGTAACTGCTACTTTCGCCACCCTAGCAGAGGCAGTCTCACCTCACGGCACAGATAACCTCAGCGTACCTCTAGTGGCGGCTGGGGTAGTGTGGGTAGCGATGCAGGCGTT
>NZ_JBTYKD010000233.1:0-96637 GCF_054880495.1 Nostoc sp. | reverse complement strand
AAATTCTCTAGTTCCCCTTCTCCCAACTTGGGAGAAGGGGTTAGGGGATGAGGGCAAAACGCCTTCTCAAAGCAGATTTTTTCTTAAGTTGACACGCATGAGCTTTTTCTGTGCCCCTACGAGAAATGTATATGTATCAGGGTTTGTGTGAAATGGTATTACGGCTTCTCTTGTAGCCGGGGACTTAAACCAAACCGAAGTTTGTTAAAACTTAAAAGTTGACCTTCTGAGGGTAAATCTTTAAATTACGCCGTGTGCAACTTTCTCTCAAACCTAACCCCCAACCCCTTCCCTACTAGCGTTGGGGAGCAAAAATCAAAGCCTCTCGGACTGTGGGGGAGAGGAATAGAAGCGGGGTTCTAAGGATAAGTTGCACAATAACTACTTAACTCTTAACTCCCCACTCCCCACTCAATAAGGATTTGAATCAATCCGTCCCCTTTTAACACTCCTGAGATAGTACCCAGAGGTGGGTCTGTTTCTCAAGTTGAAGGTGTCGCCACTGCGAACTTTCCAAATTTTGTAATTAGAAAAGGTCAAAGGCGATCGCGGTTCGCATACTTCCGGTATATGATTGCCAAGTACAAAGTACGCCGCACCACTACCGATAACTTTCACCAAACCGTTTTTATCCACAAGAACCGATGTACTTTCACTAACAGCTATGCCTAAAACACTGTTAGATACGCCGTCCTTAATTTGACGAGCAATGAAAGTCATAATTCGACCCATTCTTTGCCGCCTATCGAAGTGTGTATCTACGATAGTTCCCTTCAAATTGCTCCAATTAAAAAAGTTGTAAGTAAAAGTAATGTCTCGGTAGGGATCTTCGAGTGCGTCTCTAGCTTCAATGCCTTTTTCGGAAGAAGCGCAAGCATCGTAAACATACTCACTTTGGATCATTGCACCCGCACTAGTGCCACCAACACCACCTCCCTTAAGGTAAACTGACTTAACGGCAGTTTCCAGCTTGGTATCTTTCCAGTAGCGGATGTATTGACATTGGTCGCCGCCAGCAAAGAAAATTACATCAGCATTTTTGACTTTTTCAAAAATCTCGGCTTTGTTTGCTTCTTCTCTATTGCTAATCACAAGAGTTTCCACAAAGTTTACACCCTTCATGGCATAAATTAGCCGATTGTAATCGTGATTACCATTAGTGCGGATAACTACAACATTAACTTTAGTGGCGGAGTTAGTACCTCCCCTAACTTGGTTAATCATCCACTGGATAGCATCATCGACATCGGGGCCACCCCCACCTAAGCTAAGGACTGGTCCGGCTAAGGAAAAACGGACATCAAAGGAGGGGGAGGGGCGGACATCAACAGTGTCCCCCAGGAAGTAGCGTTTCCAGTTTTCGATAAAACGGTTTATTAGGAAGATTCCCATGTTCAACAACTTGATTCCTGTAGTTTTCAAGCGCCTTGCTATGCTTGGGAATGCCTTTGTCATACTAAGCTTCTGGAGCAAACTGCAATTATTGCTAGGCTGTTACGCATTTTAATTACTTATTTATTCGTGAGAGTCGTCGTTGATCATTGTTAGTCACTTGTATTTATAATTGGACTTTGGACAAAGGACTAATGACGGCTTTAACGAAAAATCTGCAATTTAGACGCGCATTAGCTTAACTCTCGCACTAGAGAGGGTAGAATTTCCAGCGTACAGGGCTTGTACTGTTTTTTAACGCGATAATAACTCAGAGTAATTATTAATTCTTTGCCCTACTCTGTGAAAATCTCCACATTGCTTGTGTCTTTTAGATGCAATACACCACAATACACGGTAGGGGCGCGCAGATGTGTATTAGGTCAACTTAAGAGGATGTTTTAAAAGTGGTGGCTGATGTATCAAAAACTTGCCCTCATCCCCTAACCCCTTCTCCCATCTTGGGAGAAGGGGAACCGGAGAATTTGCTCGCCTCTCCCAAAAATGGGAGAGGGGCTGGGGGTGAGGGCAAAAACTCATACAATCAGAAGCTTTCAGCTTAAGTTGACACCAATAAGCTTTTTCTGTGCGCCTACCGCGTGGTCTATTTACCTGGAAATTTCTGTAAATAAGTTGCAACTGAGTTAAAAAAAGCTAACTGTTGGGAAAAATACTTTTATAGGACTTATGCACTGTACAAAATGACTTTCATATATGTAACGAGATTTGGTCGTTTTAGGCTATTGACCACTATTTTTAGATCACTAGCATAGCGATCGCTGGCTAATCGTGAAGAAATCAAATTTGAATGCCTGAAAACTCAGAAACATATTTAGTTAATTTTGTCAATGCAGAAGTCCGATTTTAATCATAAGTTGAGCTTCAAGAAGAGTTGATGCAAATGAATACACCAGTTGAGCCGATCGCCCAAATTCCAGGCTATCAAATTAGTGAACAACTTTATACAAGCTTTAGAACCCTGGTTTACCGTGCAATTCGAGAGATTGATCAACTTCCGATGATTATCAAAGTGCTTCAGCAAGAGTATCCCAACTTCAGCGAACTGCTCGGCTTCCGCAATCAGTACACCATTGCCAAAAATCTCGATCTACCAAGTATTGTTCGCCCCTACAGCTTGGAACCCTACCGCAACAGTTATGCTCTGGTAATGGAGGATTTCGGCGGGATTTCTCTCAAAGAATGGATAAAAACACGAATCGGGAGTAATCCAAATTTTTTGGCAGAGTTTTTAGATATTGCGATCGCTCTGAGCAATATTCTTGACGGACTCTATCGCCATCGGATTATCCATAAAGACATTAGGCCTGCTAACATCCTGATTAACCCGGAAACTAAGCAAGTCAAATTGATTAACTTTAGCATTGCCTCGCTTTTACCTAGAAAAACCCCAGAAATTCACAGTCCTAATGTCTTAGAAAATACTCTGGCTTACCTTTCCCCGGAACAAACCGGGCGGATGAGCCGGTAGATTAGTAGTTGAGGCGACTGCTGAAGTTGGGCAGCAATCAACTGTGCTACAGTCGATTTTTGTGAAAGATAGCGCAGACATTCACCAGGACATAGCGGTTCACTTTCCTGCACTTCAGAACTTGGACAAGGCACAGAGTTTGTCATTCAAATTTCTACTCAACAAAAGTAAAAAGACAGCTTTCTTTTACCTTTTAAATTTTAATTTGGAGTAAAGCACCGATGATGCTTAAATTACGTAAAGGCTGGTTGAAAATCAACCTCCGACAGTATGCGCCAACTGAAAAAAATTACTACTCATTGAAATGGCGATCGCGAAATCTACTGTTATTATCAATTTTGGTGATTTTGTCCATTAGCATTAGCGCCACGGCGATCACTAGTTACAACATTGTTAAGGGGTTGTTGCTCGATAGTCTTAAGGAGCAAGCATTGTTAAAAACACGCCAAGGTCAGGATGATATTGATAACTGGTTAGCCATTCGGAAGACAGAAATTAAGACTTTGGCAAATTCTCTTGTGGTGCGATCGCTAGATTGGTCTGTGATGGAACCTTACTTGCAATCTGAGGTGACACGGCTGCAATCGTTTTTGCTCATCGCTTTGGTAACACCAGATGGTACATTAATTAATACTCAAGGGGGTCGTCCCAATGTTAAAGATCGAGATTTTTTTCAGCGGAGTATGGCGGGTGAAACCGTAGCTGCCGATCCAATTATTGGACGCACAAGCAATCAGTTACAGATTCAAATTAGTTCGCCAATTCCTGCCGAAATAGGTACAAAGCCAGCAGGTGTGTTAATGGGAGGAATTCCGATTAACCGAGTAGTTGAGGTGATCAGCAATTTACATCAAGGTAAGGGTAGTTATGCCTTTGCGCTGAATTCCCAAGGAGTTCCCATCGCCCATCCGAACGCGAAACTAATTGGTACACCCGAAAAAGTCGCCCAAAGTTTCCTCAAGTCTCCCAATCCCAGATTAGTTGAAATTACCCAACAAATGGTGGCTAAACGCACAAACATTGAATTGGCTCAATTGGATGGCAAGTGGAGCTATGTTGCTTACACTCCCCTGAGAGAAGCAAATTGGTCGGTAGCGTTAATTGTGCCACAAGAAAATATTGAATCGCCATTGCAGGCGTTGAACCTGTTGGCTACGGTTTTGGGAGGATTGCTAGTGGTTGGATTGATCGGTGCATGGCGACAGATGCAACTATATGAACAGATTCGCGATCGCGCCTTTATTTCTAGCCAGCAAGCGCAGCAACTCAGCAAAACCTTGAAAGAATTGCAAAATACCCAAGCTCAACTTATCCACACCGAAAAAATGTCTAGCCTGGGACAACTGGTTGCTGGGGTGGCACACGAAATCAATAATCCTGCCAATTTTATTCATGCCAACCTCAACCATGCCAGTGAATACAGCCAAGGCATCCTCGATTTACTAAAGCTTTATGAACAAACTTACCCAAATCCGACACCAGAAATTAGCGATCGCGCCCAAGATCTTGATATTGAGTTTCTGGCAGAAGATTTACCTAAGCTAATGGCATCAATGCAAGTGGGAACCAAGCGCATTCGTGAAATTGTGCTGTCGCTGCGTAATTTCTCACGGCTCGATGAAGCAGAGATGAAATTTGTAGACATTCATGAAGGATTAGACAACACTCTAATGATTCTGAACCGTCGCCTGACAGCCACGCCAAATCAATCAGAAATTCAGATTGTTAAGAAATACGGTGATTTACCCTTAGTAGAATGCTACGCCGGGCAACTTAATCAGGTGTTTATGAATGTTCTGGTGAATGCGATTGATGCATTGGAAGAGGCCAGCCAAAAACGGAGTTTTGAGGATATTAAAACGCATCCTAATCAAATTCAGATCCAAACCCAAATTGACGAATCAACTCATGACGCGATCGTTCAGATTTATGATAATGGTATTGGGATGTCAGAGGATGTAAAAAAACGGGTATTTGACCATATGTTTACTACTAAACCTGTAGGCAAAGGAACCGGATTAGGAATGGCGATCGCTTATCAAATTGTTGTAGACAAACATGCAGGAAATATTGAGGTTGATTCTACCCCAGGATGGGGAACAGAGTTTACCATCCGTATTCCTTTAACAAGTAAAAAGTAAAAATTGCTGACAATATTGGAACAGCCGAAGATGCTGTGAAGGATTTGTTTTGGCTAGTTTCTACACTCCTGGTCAGAGGCGATATACTTTAAAGTAGGTAGAGATAATTAAACTCTGAGTTTGTAGTGAGCGATTTATCGCTCAGAGCAGGGATTATCAGGATTAAAGTCCTTACTACAAACTTTTGTTTATGCCTAGATACTAAGAAAGTTTATTTCTAAATTTAATCTGCTACATCCAGTGTCCGAGGTGATATGCTTTTAAAACTGCAACAAATTATTGTCAAACCTGGTCAACAAATGTTGCTCCAAGATATTAGTTGGCAGCAGTTAGAAAATATTTTGGAAGAGATGGGAGAAAAGACTGCTGCACGTATTTCTTATAGTCATGGTTTGTTAGAAATTATGGTTCCTCTACCAGAGCATGAAAAAGATAAAGAATATATTGGTGAGTTAGTGAGAATTTTATTAGATAAACTCCAAATTGATTTTGAGCCTTTTGGTTCTACAACACTCAAAAATGAACGAATGCGGCAAGCAGTAGAACCAGATACCAGTTTTTATATTCAGAATCAAGCTGCTATAATTGGTAAAAATCGCATTGATTTAAATATAGATCCACCACCAGATTTAGCAATCGAAATTGATATTACTTCTCGAACTCGATTTGATAATTATGAAATTTTGGGAGTTCCTGAACTTTGGCGACATACACAACAAGGGTTAGAAATTTCTTTGTTGCAAGAAGGAAAATATATAAAATCTGAATCTAGTCCTAATTTTCATAATATCCCAATTATTGAATTAGTTAATGAATATGTTCAGCAGTGTTTAACAATTGGGAGAAGTCAAGCTATGCGTAATTTTCGAGATTGGGTTAAGAATAATTTATGATAAAAATTTAAGGCTTTCTGAGAAAGGCGATCGCTTATGACTACTGAAAACAACCCAAGAGCCATTCTAGACTGGGAACACCCCACACCACCCACAGATTTAATTTTTGATGACGGAGAACCCTTGGAATCAAATCGCCACCGTATTGCGATGAATGTGTTGATTCGGTCATTGCAGCAAGGTTGGGCTGACCGGAATGATTTTTTTACTGGTGGCAATATGTTTATTTATTACAGCAGCGCCCAAGTACGTAACCAGGATTTCCGTGGCCCCGATTTCTTTGCTGTCCTGAATGTGGACGGGACTAATTCTCGTCAAGGTTGGGTAGTGTGGGAAGAAAACGGTCGTTATCCTGATGTGATTGTAGAATTAATGTCACCATCTACAGCCAAAATAGATAAGACTGTTAAGAAAGACCTTTACGAACAAACTTTTCATACTTCAGATTATTTTGTCTATGACCCCTTTGACCCGACTTCTTTGCAAGGGTGGCATTTAGATCATAATCAGCAATATCAATCTTTGATACCAGATGAGCGTGGTTGGTTGTGGTGTCAAAAGTTAGGTTTATGGTTGGGAACCTATGAAGGAATAATAGACAGAGAAATGGCGATATGGTTGCGGTTTTATGATGTGGCTGGCAATTTGGTTTTGTTACCAGACGAAGCTGCTGCTGCACAAGCACAAGTCGCAGTCACGCAGGCGGAAATTGCTGTTGCACAAGCACAAACCGCAGTTGCAGAAGCAGAAGCTGCTGCTGTACGAGAAGAAGCAGCGGCTGCACAGGTGGCTCGTTTAGCGGCTAGATTGAGAGAATTGGGGGAGAATCCAGATATGTTGTGAATTTTGGCTTTTTTGATTTGTTTGGAATACAGTTTTGAGTTGTAGGAGTAATAGATGAAGAGACAAGTTATTATCTATCCAGGAGAAGATGGTTATTGGGTGGCTGAATGTCCTAGCTTACCTGCCTGTATCAGCCAAGGGAAGACGAAAACAGAAGCTATTGGCAATATCAAGGAAGCTATTGAATTATATATTGAAGTATTAAAAGAAGAAGGTCGTCCTATTCCAGAAGATAACTTGGAAACAGTTTTGGTCGATGTATGAGCAAGTTGCCAATAATTTCTGGACAACAGTGCATCAAAGCTTTGGGAAAGGCTGATTTTATGTTTTGCGACAACGTGGAAGCCACATTATTTTACGTCGAGATGAGCCATTTGGTAAAGTTGTTGTTCCGAATCATCAAGAATTAGACAAAGGAACTTTACGAGCAATTATCAGACAGGTTGGACTGAGTGTTGATGAATTTACAGCGCTTCCAGCTATTATGCAATACAGTTTTTCTCCTTGCCCTCTCCTATCAAAGCTTTCAGATTTAAGGATGTACCTCATAGCTGTCGGAAGTGCTGTATCGAGTTGATGTAAGTAAAAGATCAGGTGCGATCGCTATTTGGAAATATCAGAATGAGTAAGTGCGATCGGTATTAAGTAAAGCTCTAAAATACAAAACAAATATTAATCCCCTTTGCGCCTCAAACGCCTAGAAAGAGAAGGTTGTTCGGACTGTACCAATATAGATTGTGTCATTATGGCTGTTTTGTTCTGGGTTGGTAACTACAATTAGTCCCGGTGTTACCGCAATAGCGTCATTGATGGCATAGCGGTAAAACAACTCTAATTCCAGCGAGCTATTGGGATCTACGCGAGTTGCAACATCATTACTAGTCACCTTCGGCGGTAGTCCAATCATAAACCCCCCTAAGTTTCCTTCTCCACCCAAATCGGGAAATGCTGCGGTCACTGACCAGTTCAAAATGTCCGCATTGGCTCCCTGATTGTCACCTCCTTCCGCATGGGCGTATGTAAAGCCTGCCGACGCTGCTAAGGTGAATTTACGACTAACATCATAAGCCATGTTTACACCATAGGAGTTAGCAGAAGTAGGACTGCCATTAAAGGGGTCATTGGCATTGATACTGCCTGTACCAGTATTGAGCGCATTGTTAGGATCATCATCGTTAGTACTGTAAGAATGTGTATAGGTGAGTGCAAAAGTCAAATGGTCGATTGGACGTAAGGTAAGTTCAGTCAAACCCACATAAGTCCCGCCGAAAAGTCCCGAATTTGGATTATTACTATTGCCACCAGCGGCATATGCGGCGCTAAGTCTCACTGCCTTGCTAAACTCATAAGTGAGAGAACCACCAGCAACATCTTCCCCGCCTATAGCGAAGATGGGATTGAACTGCCCAAAGAGTGAGATGGAACCATTAACATGATCACCCAGAGGAGAAACAGCATCCACATCGTCATCCAGCATTTCATGTAGTTCATCATTTGCACCAACATGGATGGTGAGTTTGTCTCCCAGTTTAAATTGATACGATAATTTAGCTAAAGTCAGTTGATTAGGGCTGTCATAATCATCTAGTGTCAACCGTCCCATGTTCGTGCCTGTGGCAACCTTCAAATTAGGCGTATTGCTAGCTTGTAACCGAGTTCTCAACAGGTCAGTACCAGTAAAACTAGTATCAAGAGTCAGCCACAGGAAATCACTGGCAATCAGATTACGACTCACCTGTGCGCCACTACCATCAGCCTGTTTGTTACCCCCGATAGTCGTCAAGGAAAAGAGGGCGTTACCATAGAGCTTCGTCGTTGTAGAAAATTGTTGCTTTTTTACAGTGGCAGCACGCACTTCCAGCCCATCCACCCGACCGCGTAGGGTCGCCAGTTCTGCGGCAAAACTCTCCTGTAACTTTTGCAACAGCACTAAGTCGTCTTTTTTCACTAGACTGTTTGTTGTAGAAGCCAACAATTCATTCACCCGGCTCAAACAAGCATTGACACCGGCTGCAAATTCATAACGGCTGAGGGCACGATTACCACGATAGGTTGAGTCAGAATATCCGGTGATACATCCATAGCGTTCTACTAAGGATTGCAATGCCTGAAAAGCCCAATCAGTAGGTTTAACATCTGAAAGTTGGGATACCGAAGTGACCCGCCCTTGGAGAGTATTTTCGGCAGTATCGTTTACTAATGGTTTATCCTGTTTTACTGGTAGCACTGACGCTGATGTTTGAGCAAAAGCAGGATGTGAAAAATGCAGCAGGAATCCAAAGGCGATATGGAAAATAATTGCACTATTTTTGAACTGGTGCCCCATAATCTTACTTCTTGTTGTTGATGGTAGATTCAGTAACTTTTGTCTTAAATATTGTTAGAAAAATTACTTAACTTCCAGCAACGATAATCTTGTAGGTTAGCGTGAAAGGTATAAATCGACCATTGTATCCAGTATTTTTTTTAGGGTATCCACTCAGTTTTAATTCGTATTCTCCTACTGTAGGGAAAGTAATTTCAGCACCGGGAATCCCTTGATAACGATCGCCATTGACAGGTTTTAAGGTTGGACTGATCAGAGGGGGAGCATTTTTCTCATGAGGAACCGCATATACTGCGAGTTGACAATTACATTGCGATAGGGGAATGATGCGCCCACTTCTGTGAGTTAAAGCAAACCAAGCAAGGGAGGGTTTTCCAGCCTGGGGATTGTCATGGGGTTCAATATGAAAGGTAGCTCCAACATCGCCTGACATCTGTACAGTATGAGCAAGTACGGGCGTACCTATCAACGTCGAAAGGAAGAAGATGAAGGGCTTTGAAAAATATTTTAGGGAAGGCATTAATTGTCACACTCTAACGCATTTTTTTATGTCTACATTCTTTGCTGAAACTGAATTTGTGTCAAAAGACAGACTGTCGAAGTTGAGGGGCACTAGGTTGTCCCGGCTACTGTGCTTTATTCGCCTGACCAATAAAGCGATCGCCCGCAGCTTTATTCATCAAAGCCACAGCCGACCCCCAGGTAAAGAATATTCAGTAGACCGAAAAGTTCTGGTGCGTTATAAGCTGTTCCACATTTACAGCAGTTTTCATGTATTTGAACCACATCTCTCGTAGGGGTACAGCATTGCTCATCCGTGTCAACTTAAGGTTAAAAAGGCGGTTATAAACCGCGTCTACACAGACAAAACCCACCTTTCCTTACGGAACGCTACGCGAACGTGGATTAAGAATCCTTGATTTTGTATTAAGCTGTTCCACATTTAACTTGCATAATTAGAGCGGGCAAGATGCCCACTCCACAAGAGTTATATAAATTTTAGATATGCAAACTAGATGTGGTTTAGCTTAGTCCAGGTCGTTGGACTTTGTTTGTGTAGCCGCGAATTCTATTCGCCATTGCTCTAAGTTGACACGCATGAGCATTGCTGTGCCCCTACCGCGTGGTCTATTTACCTGAAAATAGCTGTAACTTGCATTATTAGGGCGGGCAAGATGCCTACCCCACAAGATTTTAATTAAATTTAGATATGTAAACTAGATGTGGAACAGCTTATCCTATATTCCATACTTTGAATGAATTGGGAAGGCTACACTGTACTGACGGTACAGTGTAGGTAGTTCACTTAAAACAAATCTAAATCTGTCACAGCACCAATACTGCTAGAAGATACCAATTTGGCATATTTCGCCAACACGCCTTTAGTGTAACGCGGAGCGGGGGGTTGCCAGTTGGCACGACGACGAGCTAATTCTTCTTGGGATATATTCAACTGCAATAAACGAGCGGGTGCATCAATCGTAATACTATCGCCTTCTTCTACAAGAGCGATCGCCCCACCAACTGCTGCTTCTGGAGCAACATGACCAACCACCATCCCATAAGTACCGCCAGAAAAGCGCCCGTCGGTAATTAATGCCACAGCATCACCCAAACCAGCACCGATAATTGCTGAAGTGGGAGCCAACATTTCGCGCATCCCAGGACCGCCCTTAGGCCCTTCGTAGCGGATGACTAGAATATCACCCGCTTGAATCTTACCCGCCAAAATTGCATCTAAAGAGGCTTCTTCCGATTCAAATACCCGTGCTGGCCCGGTAATTACTGGTTTTTTCACGCCGGTAATTTTGGCGACAGCCCCTTCCGTTGCCAGATTACCTCTGAGGATGGCTAAATGTCCTTGGGGATACATCGGGTTATTCCAAGTCCGAATCACATCTTGGTTGGCGGATGGTTCTTCTGGGATGTCTGCTAATATCTCTGCAATTGTTTGGCCGCTAATGGTGAGGCTATCACTGTGTAATAAATCATGCACAAGTAGCATCTTCATGACTTGCGGAATACCACCAGCTTTATGCAAATCTGTCGCTACATATTTACCACTTGGTTTTAAATCACACAAAACGGGAACACGGGCGCGGATAGTTTCAAAGTCGTCTATAGTTAACTCTACATCAGCAGCGCGGGCGATCGCTAATAAATGCAACACTGCATTCGTCGAACCACCCACCGCCATAATCACAGAAATGGCATTTTCTATAGATTTACGGGTGATAATTTGGCGGGGTAAGATTTGTTTGCGAATCGCTTCGACTAACACATAAGCCGATTTTTCCGTACTGTCGGCTTTTTCGGCATCTTCTGCCGCCATTGTCGAAGAATAGGGCAAACTCATCCCCATCGCTTCAAATGCTGAAGACATGGTGTTAGCCGTGAACATTCCCCCACAGGAACCAGCGCCAGGACAAGCGCGATTTTCAACTTCTAATAATTCCTTTTCGTCAATTTTTCCGGCACTGTATTGACCAACAGCTTCAAAACAGCTGACAACAGTTAAATCGCGTCCATTGTAGTGACCGGGTTTAATTGTGCCACCGTAAACAAAGATAGCCGGGATATTAATCCGCGCGATCGCCAGCATTGCCCCAGGCATATTTTTATCACAACCGCCAATAGCTAGCACACCATCCATACTTTGTCCAGTACAGACGGTTTCAATGGAATCTGCAATCACTTCCCGCGACACTAGGGAATATTTCATCCCTTCTGTTCCCATCGAAATTCCATCGCTAATGGTAATTGTGCCAAACATTTGTGGCATCGCTCCGGCGGTTTTAATCCCAATCTCTGCCCTTTGTGCCAGTTGATTGATTCCCATATTACAGGGAGTAATCGTACTGTAGCCATTGGCAATGCCCACAATCGCTTTATTAAAATCTTCATCTTTAAAACCAACTGCCCGCAGCATAGCTCGATTTGGCGATCGCTGCACCCCTTGCGTCACAATTTGGCTTCTCAAATTCTCCGACATCTTTTTTCCTTCCCTGGCATCATCGCTTGGATTGCGATTGTATTACCTGATTTTCTCATGTATGTGCGGTGCGATCGAACATCAGCGAGCATTGGTACTGTATTTCTCAGATGTGCTTGTGTACCCTCGGATTATGACCAACATCCGATTCCAACTAGCACCCAAACCCACGAGAGCCGAAAAAGCAGCCCTTGGCAAAACGGGGTTTGTCCCAGTCGCCACTCGTTGGGGAAAAAGAACGCTCGAATGCTTGGATGGAACGATGTAAGAGTTTGGTTAAGAACTTTGAGCGAACACTGGGTCATGCGACTGCCAAGCTCAATCTATGTTTTATCCGACTCATGCTCAAGCGGTTAGCACAGACATAGATTCCAAATGGGTTCTATAAAAGGGAGAAGCAAGCTAAACTTACCTCTCCCCACGACTGTTCAAGGATCAGAATTCTGCCACCTGCCTTATTTTCAAGGCAGGTGTCTTAAATTAAAGGATAATGTCGTTTGCCACTAGTTGTGGCGCTCCTACAAGCCGAACCTCAAAGTCAGGTGACAGATTGCTATCAGTGTTACCTAGTAGAATACCTCCTGAATAACGAAGCTGACCAGGTGCGGAGAATGCGGCAGACCCAATGAAAGTGAAGGCTTGGTTGCCCGCTTTAGTGGTGTTGGCGTCGATGGCAGATAGATCGATTCGATCCCCTACCGACTTACCTTTTCCACCAACAAAGTCAGCGATAAGATCCCGCTTACCAAAAGGACTATCTGAAACTGAGTTGAACTTGAAAACATCGTTGCCAGCACCGCCAACGAGTGTGTCGGTGCCACTACCGCCAATGAGTGTGTCGTTGCCATTACCGCCAGTAAGGATATCGTTGCCAGCACCACCAATAAGGATATCGTTGCCATCACCACCAATAAGGATATCCTTGCCATTACCGCCAGTAAGGATATCGTTGCCAGCACCACCGTTAAGGGTATTGTTGCCATTGCCGGCGTTAATGACATCGTCGCCTAATCCGCCAATGAGGTTATCGTTGCCATTACCAGCGTTAATGACATCGTTGCCATTACCACCGTTAATGGTATTGTTGCCATTGCCGGCGTTAATGACATCGTTGCCATTACCACCGTTAATGGTGTCGTTGCCACTACCACCGATAAGGACATCACTACCATTAGTGCCGTTAATGGTTTTGTTACCACTACCAGGGTTAACGATATTGTCGACGGTACTGTTTGAAGGAATAGTTACATTGATAGGATTAGTGACGGTACCGCCCAAAGGAAGAGTTATATTGATACCAGCGATAGTTGCCATTAATGAGCTGCTCCTAAATTTCAAGGGTAAAAAAAATTACCTCGTCACTTCCCCATCAGAAAACGGCGTTGCTGATTAGGAGTATGAATTTGGTTTCCCCCAAAGGCACAAAGGAAACAGTTTCAAATATGGAATTTTTGAATTTCATACTTTCATTAAGCAAGTCCAAGAAAACAAGGTGGAGAAATAACGAGTGGGAAGAGATAACTGAACCCGACCTGATTGGAGCAGGTCTTTGCTGTTTGTTAAGTCTGAAAACTTGAGAAGATTTGAGAAGCACTGGATGTATTGATGATGTTGGCATCAAAATGATTGCGCCAAGAGTCATGTTATATCCTTGTGCCTTATGTCTTCACTGGTTCCAGTACTAGGCTGCTAGGGAATAAGCAGATTTTCTAATACGGAATTGCATAGGTTTTGGACGTTTTTACTGTATTCAGAATCACAAGACTATGATATTACCTTCAAGGGTACTTTTTTCTATCTATAAGAAAGAATAATTAACCCTCTTTTTTTACTCTCACCATAACAAAGTCTGAAACCCTTGATTCAGATAGGGCTTTTTAATCTATATCGGAATAATAAAGTCGTGATAGTAAGTAGGTTGGTGAGGAAAAACCAAACAATGTAAAGGTATGTAAACAAGCAACTAAGCTTAATTCAAGCTGATCTCCGAATCTTTATAAAACTTTACATAGTTACCTTTAATAGCACCAACTCTTTACTCTGGGGGGTAGTTTGTTTTATTTATAAAAAAAAGTGGGATTCATTTGTAAACACTGAATACCACTTTGTATTATATCAAAATTACTGATGACGCAGATATTCTACCGAGGTAGAGTTGTTATGCCAGTGACAGCGATCGCACCACCGATCGCACTAGCAAAAAGAGTAGTGATCGCTGTCCCAAATATCCACCAAGCAGCATTTGCAACGGTTTTTTTGCTTTCTTCGGCTTGCTTTTTAGCTTGCTCTTGGATCGCTTTCAGGCGTTTTTGGGTTTCTTTCTGGATGCGTTCGGCTCGTTGCAATACGCCATCCCGCGCTGCTTCGATTTGGTCGATGATCCGGTTAGCATCCTGCTCAGAAATATCCTCACGCGAACTGATGACAGCAACTAGGGTGTCACGATCAAATTCACTGAGGCGATCGCGCAATGCTTCAAATCCAGCTTGGGGATCGTCGAAGACTTTGGCAAAGTCTTGTTTAATCCCTTCATAGTTGAGTTCGGAACGATCCAGCGAGTTGAGATAGTTACGAACTTTCGCAAAAACTCCATCCAACACTGATTGCACCTTTTGCTGAATCTGCTGGAATTGTTCGACAATGGAAGTCCGAACCGATTCAATTTGCTCCACAATCCGGTTAGCTTCCTCTTCTGAGATATCTTCGCGTTGAGATAACAGCGCCACAATTGTCGAACGGTCAAATTTCGAGGCGCGATCGCTTAAATTCCCAATTCCAGCGCGGGGAGAAGATAGCAGCAATTGCAAATCGCGTTTGATTCCTTCGGGATTTAGTTCGTCTTTATTAGTATTACGCAGGTATTCTTCAAGAGTGGCTTCAAAATCTAAAGCTTGTTGAGCAGTACGCTTGGCTAAACGTCGTGGCGCTCTCACAATCTCACCAATTGCATCTTGGGCGCGATCGATGATCTGATTAACATCCTCTTGGCTCAAGTCTCCTCGCTGACTCACGAGTTTAACCAAGGTTTCTCGATCAACATGAGACAAGCGATCGCGCAGTGCTAAGGCTCCGGCTTTGGGATCATTGAGTAATTTTTCCAAATCGTTTCTGATCCCTTCTGGATCAAGTTCTTCTAAGTTAGTCTTGCGGAGATATTCGGCGATCGCTTTTGTAGTTTTTTCGTACTGTTCTTTCGCCTGTTGCGGTACTTGCAAAATATTATCTCGGACTGCTTCAAGCTGATCGAGAGTTTGGTTTACCTGTTCCTCGCTCAAATCTTGACGCTGACTGAGTAATTGTACTAATGTATCGCGGTCAAATTGCGATAGGCGCGATCGCAAAAGGCTAATACCGGCTTGGGGATCGTCTAGTAAAACTCCAAACTCGCGTTTGATTGCTTCGGGATTTAGTTCGTCTTTGTTAGTATTCCGCAGATAATCTTCAACTCTTTGACGCAGTTCATCGGCTTTCGCTTTTGCTTGTTCTTGCAATTCTCTAGCACGATTCAAGAGATTATCGCGGTTCTGTTCGAGTTGACTAACAATATTATTAGCTTCTTCTTCGCTGATATCTTGACGCTGTTGGAGCAATTGTACAAAAGTGTTGCGGTCAAATTGCCGGAAGCGGCTAGTTAAATCTTCAAAACCAGCTTCTGGATCTTCCAGCAACTTGCCAAAGTCCCGTTTAATACCTTCAGGATTGAGTTCATCTTTCCCTGTCGAACGCAGATAATCTTCAATGCGGCTGCGGAAATCTTGCCCTTTTTCTTGCGTTTGAGCCTGTTTTACAGTTTCTAAAACTTTCAGGCGATCGCTTTCCATTTGTTCGGCAATTTCTTTCACCCTGGCTTCATTAATATCATCCCGCCGCTTCAGCAAGTTGGTGAAATATTCTTGATTTAGTTCTTCCAACTCCCGTCTCACAGTTGTCGGATCTGCATTTACGTCATAGATGACTTCTGGAAATTCATCTACTAGCGTAATTCGGTTAAAGTGCCAAGGAAATGAATTCAATATGTATTCTTCTACATCTGCCTTAATCGTGTTTTCCAGTGATATTGGTAATTTTCCAGATACTTGCTTAGTTGCTTGCTCTCTAAACTTTTGGAATTGTTCTGTGATTTGCTCGACATCGACATCTTGAACTTTCTCTTTCAGCTTTTGCAACTGAGTTGTAATTTTGTTCACATCTATATTAGAAAGATTTACCCCACCCAGGACTGCGGGGGCGGCGGCGCTCAAGCCAAATCGAATAGCTTGGTTGATCACAGCATTGCTTTGGTTGCCATTACCACCTCCGACTGTAACCAGTTGTTGCAGCCGTTCACCTAATTGCTCTGAGTTCAGTTCTTCTGGAGTAGCCGACTTGAGCAAATTAATTACTTGCTCCGTGGGATTTTTGCGATTTAAAGCTTGTTGCCAAGCACCTTGAAATTGGTCAGCAATGCCATTAATATCTTCTTTAGATAAATCTGTGCGGCTGCTGATTAAATCAACAAATGTTTGGCGGTCTATATTTTTCAACAGGTCGCTGTTAGCAACAGATTGCAAATCTGTATCTTTAAGAAGCTGGTCAAATTGATTACGAATATCTTTGATATCCAGCTTTGGTAATTGCAGAGAACCTAAGGAACTTTGGAGCGTATTTTTAATACCTTCAGGATCAAAACCCGAAGTGAATTCCCGCCGGACTGCGGCTGTAATATCTTCAGCAGTAGAAACTAACTGTTTTTTCGCAGCATTAGCACCGATACCAGCAGTTGCTGTACCGATTAGAGCTTGAAAACCAGAGGTGACAGTATTAGCGATAGAACCAATTAGAGAACCTACAGCCGATGAACCTAACCAAATTACCAGCGAAAAATAGGCAGACCAGATGACTACACCGATAATTGCTCCTAAAAATGCGCTTTCGATTAAGCTAAGTTTTACCGCTAGAAAACAAGCAATAAATAATGCAATGCTAGCGGTTATTAACGCCCAAGCACCAACTTTAGCTTGAACTTCACGAATTTTACTACCTAAGCTTTCTGGCTGATCATCAGAATCTGAGTCAATTTCCCAAGATGAAATTCCGACAGCAACTGAAAAGTTTGTGAATAGTAATTGAAAGGCAAATGCCATTAAGACACCAGCCAGTAATGCTACCAAGAATTTCGGCCCAGAAAAAAGAACTGATGCTTCTTCTGGAGTTATTACTTCCTGAGCTAAAGTTATCGGCGCTAATCCAAAAGGCAGCCCGCTCCATCCCCAAATAGTTAAAAGACCTTGAAACATAAGATGTTCTCACTTTCACTCAATTAAATACCCATTCATCAAATGGCTTACTTCTCAATTTAGTTATGAGTTATATCAGATGACACTTTCTTAGGTAATAACTTTGTTTGCCAAAAGTCGTATTTTACAAAAAATAAATATTCTTATTAATTTTTAATAAAATAAAATAATATGTGTTTACTAAAGCCGAAACCTTAATTTTCTTCTTAGGGGCAATTCATGAATTGCCCCTACGTCTAGTTTTGCGTAAGTCTCATTCAAAAGTCGTGGGAGCATCTTGTTACCTGCTGGTAGTAGGTGCAAGATGTCGGCACTACTCTAGGTTTCCAAATGGACGAGGTTTAGATAGTTGTATCGCAACAATTTAGTTAAAGTAAAAACTAATTTTTTAGAGAATATTCTGTAAACTAAAATAATTAATATCTCAGCTTGATCAAACAAATCATATTTTATAATTTAGATTTTTTAGTAAATTTAGATAAAAACACCTATGTCTAATGATAGAGAGAAAAATTCTTCCAAGCGATTGATGGAAAATAAACACAATTATGTATTAATAAGGGTGACTATGAGCTATAAATGAGTGCATAATTGATTTTTGCTGAGGAGAAAAGCTAATGGTTGTAGGTGTACATAAACGCGGTGTCGGTGTATTTTCTAATCGTCGAGATGTTGAAAAGGCGCTCCATGAATTGAAAAACACTGGTTTTGACATGGACAGAGTGTCTGTGATTACGCAGGATGGAGACAAAGACGAGATTGCTGGTGCTGATGTGCGCGATCGCGTCGGTGATAAATCTGACGAAGGCGCGAAAGTCGGAGCAGCCACAGGCGGTGCTTTGGGCGGATTAACTGGTTTGTTAGTCGGTCTTGGGACTTTGGCAATTCCTGGAATCGGACCAATTATGTTAGCTGGAGCCGCAGCAACTACCCTCGCAACCACCCTCGCAGGCGCAGGTATTGGTGCAGTAGCTGGTAGTTTGCTTGGTGCATTAGTTGGTTTAGGAATTCCCGAAGAACGAGCCAGAGTTTACGACGAACGGGTAAAGCGAGGACACTATTTAGTGATCGTAGATGGCACAGATACAGAAATCGCTACAGCAGAAGCAATTTTACATCGTCAGGGTGTGGAAGAGTTTGGGATTTACGACAACCCAGATGCTAGAAATACAACCACTGATTATGTGACTCCAACTCCTACTGGCGCTAATTATGCCGCTAATTATGTAGCTCCAACTCCTACTGCCACTGATTATATAACTCCAACTCCTACTGCCACTGATTATGCCGCTCCAACTCCGCCTGTGGGTCGTAGTGGTGTTGCTAGACGGGCAATTGGGGTCTTTTCTCATCGTCGAGATGCAGAAGCAGCACTTACAGAATTACAAGATGCGGGTTTTCCTTTAAATACAGTCTCGATCATTGCCAAAGATACAAACGGTCAAGGGATCGCTGGTGTAGATGTAGATAGAAAGGTCGGTACAGGTAATAAAGCAGATGATGGCGTAAAAACTGGAGCAGCTACAGGCGGTGTTCTAGGCGGCTTGACTGGCTTATTAGTTGGTCTTGGGACTTTAGCGATTCCTGGAGTCGGGCCAGTGATTGCAGGTGGTGCAATAGCAACAGCTTTGGCGACAACAGCCGCCGGCGGTGCGATCGGTGCAGCAGCTGGGGGTATTGTTGGCGGACTCGCTGGCTTGGGAATTCCTGAAGACAGGGCGCAAGTTTATAGCGATCGCTTCACCAAAGGCGACTACTTAGTTATTATCGATGGTAGCGAAGCTGAAATTCGCCAAGCGGAAGCGATTCTCAAACGTCGGG
This sequence comes from Nostoc sp., assembly GCF_054880495.1. Taxonomy (NCBI): domain Bacteria; kingdom Bacillati; phylum Cyanobacteriota; class Cyanophyceae; order Nostocales; family Nostocaceae; genus Nostoc; species Nostoc sp. The sequence continues at coordinate 77,425 of NZ_JBTYKD010000233.1, read as the reverse complement.
GTATTGAAGAATTTGCAATCTATGATGCCAATGATTTAGGCACAAATCGCCCAGGTTTGGACAGAGTAACAGAGCGCAACACACCAATTACTAATAGCGATCGCACAAATTACTCAACAGCGACTCATTCCGACGATCCTGCCGTAGTTATTATTGACCGTCGTGATGAAATACTCTAACCTAAGGTAGTTGTCACTCAGACTAATTCCACAAAATTGTAGGAGCAAGAATTTGCAAAGTTTGCTCCTAAGTAAAAAACTTGCTTCTCACTTCTGCCGTAAATATCAACAAATTTCACTTTTCGATTCCGAATTAAACATATGCAAAAGCTAACCCCCTTTTTAATTAGCTGCCTTTTGGTTTTTGGTGTTGCTGCTTGTGATAACGCTTCTAAAACAAGTGAATCTGCACCCAATAATACTAATGATGCTCCCGCAACACCAAGCGCAAAAACAACAGAAGCTTCTCAACAAGACGCACAAAGTGAAGTTCGCAGAAGACAACTAAACGCGGATATTAAGGCCCGCGAACAGCGCAATAACGCCACTGGTGGCGATACAACAAGAGCTAAAGGTGATTTATCAAGTGAAGTTCGCTCCAAGTTAGAGGCTAATATACCTAAGAGTGTACTAACAGTTGCTGCCGCAGAGGGTGGGGTTGTGACTGTAGCAGGAACTGTCACCAATCAGCAGCAGTTGGCTAAAATTGAACCTTTAGCTAAACAAATTAAAGGTGTCAAAAGTGTAGTTGTGAAAGCAACTGTTGCCGCACCCACAAAATAAGGCAGCTAACAACAAATCCAAGTGAGTAGGTAGGCAGAAATAAATTCAGATCCTCCTGCTCAATCTTATTGGTCAGTTATACTTATTACTGACCAGTAAGAATTGACAACTGATGACCTTAATAATTATATTTATTGATGCTCAGTTCAGTTATTGAATCTTTTTGTAATCAGCGAAAATCAAAACTATGGGAACCGAACAACAGCAAGATAAATCCATCAATGCTTCCTTATCACAAGGTAGGCTAGCACTTGAAGGTACAGATACTGAAAACTTGCCAAGGTTGTCACCAGCACGTGAACCGGAATCTCAATGGCAGCAAATTAGCAGACAAGTTACTCAATTTTTGGAGCAACTGCCCCAATACTTAAGTAACTTTTTTAAGGATTACAAGCAGCCTCTAATAACCGTTGCTTTAATTTTGACGGCGATTATTTCAGTTAAGGTAGTATTTGCAGTACTGGATGCAATCACTCATATTCCACTACTATCACCGCTCTTTGAGTTAATTGGAATTGGTTACGCCAGTTGGTTTATTTTCCGTTATCTACTCAAGGCTTCTAATCGGCAAGAATTAGCCGATGAAATTCAATTTCTGAAAAACCAATTTCTGGGCGAATAAATTTCTAACCCATTAAACCTCTTGCAAAAGTCCCCTAACACCCCACCCGCAGGCGGGGAGGGGTTCTTTTTTTGATTTATGCAAGAAGTCTATTAAAGTAGTGTGTAAACCTTCAAAACCCTTGTTTTACCCAAGAAGCCTAAATTCTCAGTATTTAACCGGACTTAAGATTAGCCTTTTGGATACATCAAAAGATAGAAATTATAACATTATATTTAAATTTTAATCACCTCTCTAGATAGTCACTCGGAGATGAATAAAAGCGTAATCTAGTTTTTGAAGTTATAAGAATGCTGCTTGAAAACACTTGAAGATGTGTCCGACCTAAGGTCGATACATCTGTACTTTAGACAAGGGATGAAAAGGGCAAAAAGCCTTTAGGCTTAAGTCAATTTTGTGATTGAACATGGTAGAATACTCGGATCAGTATAAGATTAAAAAACCTACCCCCGCGCTGGGGGGAAGTCATGCCCGAAACAACCTTGAGGAGATATGACTACGCACTTTTTGGTGCAAACGTGGTCAGCCTGGGAACCTGAGAAATCAGGATATCAAAACAGTGATGTTTTAAGAATCTCCGTCTTTTTAGAGCGGAAAGTGTCAATTAATACATTCTTTAACGAGGACATAATTTATGACTAATGAAGGAGTTAACAAAGGTATAGATTCATCCGATCGAGCTGAATCCGATACATACGATCGCGGCATTATCCCAGCTGAAACAGCTGCTCGAATCGAAAGAGAAGGAAATCTGTACAAAACACTTCCCACAGAAGAAAGGGAGGCAGATGCACCTACGGATGACCAAACCGATCCAGATAGTATACGCACCACTGACGGTTATACTGTGGACAAAGAAGGTTTGTTGAACAACTATGCTGTTGAACCGGAAATGTACTACGAAGAACCGGGTGATGCACGTAAACAAGCAGCAGAAGATACCGCCCAACGTGTTGAAGAACTCGGAGAAGTTAATCAGGACGAGGAAGGCAAGTTGACCGAAAAGGGTGACAAACGCGGTAGAGGCCCAGGAATAATTTAATTCACAAGTATGCTTTTGCTGGGTGCAATTACACGTCAGAAGGCGGAATAACTGGTTTGTAGAGACGCAATCATTGCGTCTTTACTTATATGGATAAATAATATTATGTCCGGCTAATCACTTATGATTCAAAACTCTCAGCTCCCCGCATCCGTTTACAGCAGTTTTCATTTATTTGAATCACATATATTGTAGGGGCACAAAAAAAGCTCATTGGTGTCAACTTAACGTAGAAGTTAGGCAAGGCATGCTTTCGAGGTTTCACCCTCACAAGAACAGCCCCTCTCCCAAAATTGGGAGAGGGGAGCAAATTCTCTAGTTCCCCGAATCCCAACTTGGGATTCGGGGTTAGGGGATGAGGGCAAAACGCCTTCTCAAAGCAGATTTTTTCTGAAGTTGACACCAATGAGCTTTTTCTGTGCCCCTACCGCGTGGTCTATTTACCCATTCCTTAAATGATCAACGGCTCAAGTTCACTATTATGCCATTGTCGCTGATGCCATTCGGCAACCAAAGGACGCACAATAAACTTAGGCTGTCGATCGCCTTTAACATCAATACGTAAACCTGAATAAGGTCGTCGCTTCTGAAAACCTTGACCGTTGCGACCAATGAAGAGATGCGATCGCGCCACTAATCTATTTTCATTCCCAAAAGTCTCCATCAAATCTGCTCCCTCAATTCGCTGGCGTCGCAAACTAAACCCGCTACCGCCACAAACTATCCAATGGATATGAGAATCAGCGTGTCCTGTATCCATTGTTTCCAGGTGTTCTAAGCAGTGGGCGTGACCGTTTAATACCAAATCAACCAAAGGACGCCCTTGAGTTAGGGAACCTATTTCTTTAGCTACCGCATCCAGCACACCACGGAGGCGATCGCGAATGATCAGAGTTTGTGCTTGTTCCCACTTTGTCGCCTCAGTTACATAGGGAGGATGATGGAAATAAATCACCCTTCCCCGAACTTCAGAATTATTCCAAGATTCAATTAATTTTTGTTTGAGCCAGTCTAGTTGTTCAGTATCAGTCAGCGTTATTTTATTAGTCGCTAGTTGCTTCTCAATATCAACAATAATTTCTTCAATTTGTGACAGCTTGGCGTGAAAGTCGTCTAATTGGTCGGCTTCAGTAGGGTTATCGGGACGAAGCTTGGCTGAAGTTTCAATAATTTCCAGCTTTTCTTGCTCTAAATCTTCACGGCGTTTTTCTAAGACTTTGCGATCGGCGTCACCTTTTTTTGTTTTAGGTAGGGGCGGTGGATCGTTAAATGTATTAGAGTCCAAGGCAAAGAAATCAATACCACCATAGCGAAAAGTGTAGTAACGATTGGGAAGGCGGGTGAAGTGCCCAGGTTGATAGCAAAGACAACTACCTGTATCTGTCTTGGCTGTGTAATATTTCTCTAAGTGGCTGGCTAACTCTCCGGGAAGCTGAAAGGCCTTAAGATAGTCCAAAAACGCCCGTGCGTAGGCGTCACCGGTTCCTGAGCCATGCAAGCCCACATCTAAGTCTATCCGCGATCGCAACAGGCCACGAATGGGTAATGTTGTTAAGGACGCCAAGCTCAATAAAATCGGCAAGTTATAGTAATCGTGATTTCCCGGTACAGGTAAAATGGGCAGCTTAAAAATCATCTGGTTATATGCAATCTCTCTAGGATGCTCTCCGCCCAAGATAAACTCTCGGTAAGGCTCGATGAAGTTTTGCTGGTAGTATTCACTCGACCCCACTAAATAGATCACATCTCCGGTATGCAGCATAAAGCGGCATTCCTTGTGATGAGGCAGCATGAGTTCAGCCACCTGTCGCTGAGGATTGTGTCCCCGATGCTTGCCGGAACCACTATCACCTACAACTAAAAATGAGAACTCCGAATTGTCTGTTTGACCATCCTCCAACACCAGCCGAGTTTGGTCGATGTTCCGTTCTACAATTAACGGATCTTGCCACCGCACTCGCTGATTCATTTTACGAATTTTGTTAGCGATCGCTGGATCAGATACAAGTTTCAATGCAAGCTACTCCTAAATCTTCAATTGAAGGACAGCAAGGTTGCAGCAAGTCTTTCCCCTCTGCCCCAATACTTCTCTACCAGAGGCTGCGCCAACGGCTTCTGTACCAGACGCTACGCGAACGCTCAGTACAAGTGCCCAATACTTCTCTACGAGAGGCTGCGCCAACGACAACGCTACTTCTCTACGAGAGGCTGCGCCAACGACGTCGCTCAGTACAAGTCAGTACAAGTGCCCCATGCCCTCATTCTTCTACTGTATCTTTCATCTCAATAGTTAGATTAGGGAGTCCCTCTAGTTTTTCCGTTGGCTCAACTTCTTCTACTAATGGCACAAAAATTTTCAAGCCTGCTGGTACACACTTAATTTCTATTGGTGTTGTGCCAACTATTTCACCATCTAAAACAACCTTTTGTGGTGGGTTAGTTGTAATTTTAAATTGTTTAGCTCGTAAAAACCCAATATCATCCCGTTCTACAGCGTTACCTGTAGAAGCCGTTTGAAATAGATGAAATGTCGCTGCGATCGCTCCTGCCTTGTTAGCTGGAGCTACAATCGTTAAATCTAGTAACCCATCATCATAAATCAGACCTGCTGGCCCTTGAGCCAAGACGGAAGTAGGAGGCGCGGCATTTGCTACTGTTACTGCACAGGCACTAGTTTTAATTATTTTGTCTTCAGTTTCAATTTCAACATCAAAAATTTTTAAGCTTCGCAGTTGTTGAATTCCTGCCAAAACATAGGCCATCATCCCAAAGCGATTCTTCGCATCTCGGTCTGCCAATTCTACAGTTTCAGCTTCAAAACCTATACCTGCTAAGAGTACCATTGGCCGGTCGTTGCAATAGGCTACGTCTACACTGCGGGTTCCTCCTTCTAAAATTGTCTCACATGCACCTGCGATCGTGTCAGGAATTCCTAAAGCTGTGGCAAAAGCGTTTGCTGTTCCTCGAGAAATGATCCCAAATGGAATCTCAGTACTCACTACAGCCGCCGCCGCCGCCGAGAGGGTGCCATCTCCCCCCGAAGCAATGATTGCATCTACCCCCCTCGCTACTGCTGCATGGGCCAGTTCGTCAGCGTCGATTTCTTCAGTTGTGAGATAAATATCTAGGTCAATATCTGGCTCTAATATTGCCCGAATTTCTGCTAGTTCTAAGTCTGGATCTCCTTGACCCGCAACTGGATTGAAGATGAGGCAGGCGGAACGATTCATAAAATATAAAAGCTAAACTTAGGTTACTAAAATACTAAATTCTTTATAGCATTCTTGTAAAATTTCAACTTCCCTCTTGCGGCTAGGTTGCCGGAATGCATTAACCACTAATAGTACAAGAAGGAAGTCGGCAATCACAAATCAACACATGTAATAAATATAAAGTTAAACTAGGGTGTGTTAGCTCTGATCTGAGTTCTACGCTAAGTGACATACTCCTACCATACTCTCATTTTAGTCAGTGTGGGGCTTCTGCTATTTTAGCTAAAATCTCAAATTCCTATACTTAAACAATAAAAGTTTTGCCATGCATCAATTATTACTAGTTTTGGCAAGTATGCTAACTCTCAGCAGCTTAGATACTCCCACGATGACAATAGCAGGTACAACGCCTGATTTAGCCGAGATGCGCTTAGTTCAAAAGCTCAATTGCAATAATCCTCAAACTCAAACAGCAATTAATGAATGCACGAAGTTATCTTATCAGAATGCAGATAAAAAACTGAATCGAGTTTATCAACAATTGCTATCGACCTTAGAAAGCTCTAGAAAACAGAAATTGATTGCCGCACAGGTAATATGGATCAAGTTTCGAGATACCAATTGTGAGTTTGAAAGAAGCAGAAATGAAGGAGGAAGTATTGCCCCGACGATTTATTTTGCTTGTCTGGCAAATACCACAAAACTGCGTACCCAACAATTACAGGAATATCTCAAATCCGACCCTTAATTTTTTTTTATATCTAGCGATTTCTATGCTTGCATTACAATATTCTAAAAGCTGCTTATAGACTGGCTTTTACGTTAAGTTGACACCAATGAGCATTGCTGTGCCCCTATCGCGTGGTCTATTTACCTGAAAATAGCTGTAAGGAATAAGAATTAAATAACATCCAATTTATGTCCTATGTCCTTGGCTTACCTCACCCTCAATCCCTCTCCTTATAAAGGAGAGGGAAGCTAGAGACAGGATGAAGTTTTCCATTTTATTTAATCTACGTTCCTAAGCATTTCTTCCTTATCTGCAAGACGCTGCACGAATGCGTCCTTTGCGTCCAACTCTTGGAGACGCTGCGCGTTCATGTAGTGTCTCCAAGAGTTGGCGGTTCGTTATAGGACTTACGCATGAGTTACGGAATAACGAACCGCAGAGGCACAGAGAAGCCAGTGTGTTGCGGTGAATCCAGCGCTGTAGGCGGGTTTCCCGCCGTAGGCGACTGGTGTTAACGTAGCGGTAGCGACGTAGGAGCGTCACCCGAAGAGGGGTTCCCCCCGTTGTAGCAACTGGCGCGGCACGGATAAATCAGAGTTTGAGAGATATTTTGCGTAAGTCCTACGTTAAAAAAATTGACTTTGACAAAGAGTTAAGCCTTAACCCAAGCGTATTGTTTTATAACCTTGAAGTAAGAAAAGGGAAAGTGATTCAAAATTATCCCCTTCCCTTTCTTAATAGCTACTTTCTTTCTGGATGCACTGTATCTTCTGGTGAAGGAGTACCCATCTGGTTAATTGTGGCAATCATTTGATACAAGCGTCCCAAGTCGCGTTGATTGAAGCACAAAATCAGCCGGGGTAGTCCAACAGTTTCATCTTGTGCTTCTTGAGGTAATGACTGACTTTTTTCAATCCGTCCTTGAATAATAATGTCGCTGAAATCAACATTGAGTTGCTCTACAAGAGCATCTGATATATCTGTCTTTAGACGGATGATTAACTTATCGCTTACATATCGACAGGAGTGATAAACCTGGTAAAAACGGGTGATAGCGTCGCAAGCCACATCTAAGTTGTCTGTCACCGTATAAAGGCTGGGGTCTTCAGGACTGACAAGACCATTTTGCACTAATTGTTTATCAATATATTCGCTCCAAGACCGCCAGTAATCACCACCAGGGCGATCGATTAAAACTAGAGGTACTGGGCCAAATTTACCATTCTGGGTTAATGTCATACATTCAAAAGCTTCATCTTGAGTGCCAAAACCTCCCGGAAACAAGGCTACAGCATCACTTTCTTTAAGGAGAAATAGCTTACGGGTAAAGAAATATTTGAAGTGAATTAGCTTGGGATCACCCTCTATAAAGGGGTTTGCTTGCTGTTCAAAGGGTAACTGAATGTTTAATCCAAAGGAATTTTCTCGCCCAGCACCTTCGTGACCCGCCTGCATGATTCCACTGCCACCGCCGGTCATCACCATAAATCCTAATTGAGAAACAGCGCGAGCAAACTCAAGCGCCATTTGGTACTCTGGTGTATCTGTAGCGAGACGAGCAGAACCGAAGATAGTGACTTTGCGAACGTGTCGATAATCATAAAAAAGCTGGAAACCGCGCTCCATATCTGCTAATGCAGCCGACAATATTTTCCAATCGAGACGCTCAATTTCAGTATGAGCTAGACGAACAATAGTAGCAAGTGCTTGCTGAATAAATTGCCGATTTTTTAATGTTGGTAAACGAACGATCAATTCAGCGATATCCGCCTGTAAAGACTCTAATGTGTCAAACGACGCAGATGAGGTCATGAGAACTGCTGCAACAATGGCATTATATTTTACGTGAACAACTCACACTCTCGCAAGCGGGATATACCCCTCTGATGTAGAGTTAGCGCACTCAAAACTGGTTTTGAGGTAGTATTGCTCATTAGTCAAGCTGAGATCCTCATCTTTTGAGATTGCAACTCGCAATTTGGTTTTCACAAAAATACTTAACTCAAGTGTATTGCTTCATACGGGACTTTCAGTTAAACAAGCTAGCTGTGTGCGGCTAACAAACTAATAAAAAAAGTTTTTTGCTGCTTGTCAACTAGCTATCAATAGATTGACAAACCTATTTTTGTCATAGTATTTATAATAATGTGCGTAATTTCACATATCTATAAATAGAGTGAATATCTGACTCATAAATTGACAACTAACTCTGCATCTGGCTTCATTAATTGATTATTTATTCCGATTCTCTATACGAAACTTTTTTAATAAAAAAAAAATGACCAATTTATTTACTAAATTATCAGTTGTAACTGCTAGTGTAACTTTCACTTTAGCTATGATAAAAGCTGATCCCGCGCAAGCTTTCACATTTAGATTCAACATTGACCCAACTGCAAGTTTTATTTCTTCATATACATCCAGCCCTGATAGCGTACCTTTTTCTTTAGGTTCTTCAGTACCTGTTATGCCAAATTATTAGTTAAACATCAAAATTTGGCTTAAAAAATAGGGTTAAAAGCCAAAATTATTGCTAAAATCCTAAAATGTTAGCAAATAATGCTAATTATGTTGATAAATAAGGCTTTCAGGGTTTTATCAAAGGAGTTTAGCATAGTAAGTACTGAAGAGCCTTTCTTTAAAAGATTTGGAAATTAATCGAGGTGACACAATAAAACTGGATCAGTTTGGAAGTTTTTCACCATTTGGTGATCCCACTGATGAATACTATGGTTCAATGTGGGCTGTTTTCAGCACTAACAATAACCTGCTACCTAGTAGTGGTGAGTATGATGGCGCTACAACTGACAGAGTTCCGGGTGCTATTAATGCTACTCTTCCAAATGGCTGCCTACCAGCTCAATGTTTAGATAATAGTATTTTTTATATTTCACGCGGCGGAGCTTTTAGTAGTGTCATTGTACAAGTTCCAACCAACGCCCAATATCTGTTTATTGGCGCTGCCGACAGCGTATTTGCTGATAATGTAGACTCAAATCGAGACTTTGCTGTAAGTATCAGTTCTGTTACGCCCGCCACTGTTCCTGAACCCGCTTTTACATTGGGTTCACTAGTATTCGGTGCTTACAGCATTGGTTTACGATTCTTACGCAACCGCCAAAAGGCGCGTAACATTTAAGCATTTGGTGTTCGCAACTTGGCTTTTTCCTTTTCCCTGATCTCAATTCAGTCCCAGTTCTTCTTTCAACGCCGGAGGCACATTAACTGCTGTCTCTAATCCGCGCACATCTTCCCACTGCTGCTTTTTACCCCAGGTCATTTTTTCCATATTCGCATCGCTGAGGTCAGCACCACCCAGAATGGCATAGCTGAGATTGCTGTGACTGAGATCGGCACCATTGAGGATAGCACCACTGAGGTTACTGCCACTGAGGTTAGCACTGTTAAGGTTGGCATAGCTGAGGTCTGTGCCGAACAGGATAGCGTCGGTGATGTCGGCACCACTGAGGTCGGCTTCGCTGAGAATCACCCCACTCAGGTCGGCTTCGTTGAGAATTACGCGACTCAAGTCTACGCCGCTAAGGTCGGCACCTAAAAACATTGCGCCGTTAAGTCTGGCATTGTTAAGCTTGGCACCGTTAAGCTTGGCGTAACTGAGGTCTGCGGCGATCAGGATGGCATCACTAAGGTTGGTACTGAAAAGAATTGTGTCACTGAGGTTAGTACCGTTGAGAATGGCGTGCCTCAAATCAGCACCACTGAGGTCGGCACGGCAGAGGTCGGCATGGTTAAGGCTGACGCTGCTAAGGTTGGCTTCACTCAGATTCGCACCGAAAAGGATGGCGTTACTCAGGTCAGCATGGCTAAGGTTGGTGCTGCTGAGGTCAGCATGGCTAAGGTTAGCACCGCTAAGGTTGGCGTGGTTGAGGTTGGCACTGCTAAGGTCGGCGCGGTTGAGGTCGGCGCGGCTAAGGTTTGCACAGCTAAGGTTAGTACCGCTAAGGTTGGTGCTGCTGAGGTCGGCACCATTGAGATTAGCACCGCTAAGGTTGGCACCGCTAAGGTTGGCATCGCCGAGGTTGGTACCGTTAAGGTTGGCATTGCTGAAGTTTACGCCGGTTAAGTTGGCATCACCGAGGTAAGCACGGCTGAGATCGGCACCGCTAAAGTCTGCCCCGGTGAGGTTGGCATCACCCAGGTAAGCACCCCGAAAGTTGCCGCCTTTGAGGAATTGCCCAACTATATTGCTAAAGTTACCAATTTCCAGGGCATCGCTATAGTTGATGATCCGCAGCAGTTGGGATGTGAAAAAATTATCTGTGTCCGGTTGAGAAGATGGATAGAAGGTGATTTTTTGTTTGAGTTCATCCCGCTCTTGGGCGTAGCGGTGTAACTCTAAGAGTAAAATCATTACGTTCAGCCCTGTATATATGTCTACCTGTCTCAGCCCGATCGCAATATTTTGTACCGCTAGCTTTAATCTTGTTTTCTGAGGTAGGTTCTCATCTGGTTTGGCATCGATAAATTCTCCCTGACACCAGCGACGATAAAAATCTTCTAGCCGCCAGAAAAGCAGTTCTGGGTAAATTTTTTTATTAGTTACAACCAATTCCATTAGTTGGTTGACTATTTCTGGTTTCAGCGCCCCATTACCCAGTAAATCGTAAATCTCTTGATGCATCTGGCGATCGCACATTCTAAAATAAAACTCAGAGGGTAGAGTCTCCAATGTGCGATCGCCCATCTTAGAAGTTAAACCACTCCTTGATATTGTCCATTTTTCTAAGTTTTCTTGCAGTCTTTGAAACCAGAAATCTGACTGCAAATTGTCTTGAGCAAATTTAACGCTTTTGTCTGCTTCTTTAATACTTTTTCCGAGAGGTAAAACTGCTTCGTTTTCTGGCGATGTGGTCTTTGGCATATCTTGCAACCTTGTACCCCTCACATAATTTCTCAGCAGCAGCCAGACTTGAGATAAATATGTTGACATTTCTGTGTCTGTTGTTACATTTTAATGAGTGTTTTGATCATCCCGAATTAAAAATTTTTCTCTGCTAGTTTGCTTCTCACTGCCAAAAATTAATAGTATCAATAAATACTACACGAAAAATATCATCCGTTGGCAATGTCTACGATAGGCATTCCTGGAGGGCGACTTATCACTAACTTGTAGTAGCTGCAAGCTTCTTCTGGTGATATAAATAAAGTGTTAGCTTAAAAATGCTTTCTAAAATCAAGTAATTTTCTGGTTTTGCCTAATTTGTTATAGTTTTTTACCCAGAAATTTACTAGTCTGATGTAAGAATAATACTTGCTGTTTGTTGTAGAAGCAATTGTTAGGAAAAATCTGACAGTAAAATAGCCTATTAACAATTCAAAATTCCAAATTTGTCTGGGAAAGTTCTGTTCGCCCTTGACGTTGGCAAAGCCATCGGATAGCGAGTCCGCGTACCCCGACAATACAAGCAAGCTACGCGCAGCTTCTGGTAGAGAAGAGAGTTTCAGACGAGGATTTAAACCCCGGCTGAAACTACGTGTTGACGTTGCAGGTCTGAAACCCTTTAATTTTCGATAAAGGTGAAAAATGGCAACTAAAATTGAAGTCTAAAGTTTGCTGTTTATTATAAAGCAGCTAAGAGAATCGGCAAAAAGTAGGCTATATAGCTTTGCAAAAGTTAAAAATTAACTCCGGAATAGTTATCGGGTATACATAGAATGAACAACAGATTAACCTTTTATATAATTTTGTTACATAGTTTGTTATTAGGAATAACAACGGCTACCGCTAAGTCATCGTCTGTTAACATAGTTGCTCCAAATTTGTCAGTCAATCATCATACTGTCAAGGCTGTAGAAGCCTTGCTTATAGCCAGAAGTGGAGAGAAATCCAATAGTCAGTTAACGACAGAAACTTCTTCAACTGAAATCTCCGGTTTATCGCTAAAGGATATGAAGATTCCCCAGAAACAGAGGCTACCGTCAGGGCAAGTTTGGGTAATTAATCAAAATAAACAGGCACAGCCTCAACCGTTTATTTGGCTAGTAAAAGACCTTAAAAAAGCAGGACAACCATTTTTGCAAGTTGCAAACCCGCCAGAAAAACCGAATTCAAAGCCTAATTCTACTGCTAAACCACCAGCAAAGGAAGATTTACAGCCGTTTGATGAAGTAATCAAAGATACCCAAAAGTTAGGGGGATTGTTCACCCTTTATCGCCATAAAGAAAAGAAGAAAATTTATCTAGAAATTAAGCCAGAGCAACTTAATAAAAATTATCTAGCTACAACAACCTTGGAATCGGGCATTGGCGAACGGGGTATTTACAGTGGTATGCCTTTGCAAGATTTTTTGTTTTATTTCCAACGGGTGGATAATAAATTAAACTTTGTGATTCGCAATGTGAATTTTCGCACTCGTGAGGGAGATCCGCAGGTGCGATCGCTAGCCCGGTCTTTTAGTGATTCTGTTCTCTACACTATTTCTATTAAAAGCATTCATCCAAAACGTAAAACTATTCTCATCGACTTAGGCGATTTGTTACTGACAGACTTAGCTGGATTATCTGTAAGTTTAGGAGTACCAGGAAGCACAGACCAGTCCTATTTTGGTACTGCTAAAGCTTTTCCCCAAAACTTAGAAATTGAATCAGTTTTGAATTTCTCTGGTGGCGTTGGACACAAGAGTGAAATACCAAGCTTTGCGTCGCTACCTGACAACCGTGGCTTTACCCTGCGCGTCCACTACAGCCTCTCCCAACTACCCGATCAAGATTATCGACCGCGCCTTGCTGACGATCGCATCGGCTATTTCATCACCGCTTACCAAGATTTATCCAAAGACGATGGCGGTGATTCTTTTGTCCGCTACATCAATCGCTGGCATTTGGAAAAACAAGACCCAAAAGCAGTAATTTCCCGTCCCAAAAAACCGATTGTTTTCTGGATTGATAACGCTGTACCCTTAGAGTACCGCGATCCAATGAAAGAAGGCGTCCTGATGTGGAACAAAGCCTTTTTGAAAGCCGGATTTAAAGATGCAATTGAAGTCCGCCAAATGCCTGATAATGCCACATGGGACCCATCAGATATTCGTTACAACACGATTCGCTGGATTAACACAGTCGATGGTTATTTTGCAATGGGGCCATCCCGCGTTAACCCATTGACTGGGGAAATTTTGGATGCAGACATTCTCGTAGATGCCAGCTTTGTGCGGCTACTTAAGAATGATTATCGCCGAATCGTCCAACCTAGCCAAACACAAAATCGCACTACTTTATCAGCTTTGATGCAAAATCGTCTACTTTGCGCCAATGGTTTAGATCCGAAAAACAATGGTGTCCCTCAGCAGATGCAAGACCAACAGGGGTTGTTGAGTCGTTTATCAAAAATGGCAGGGGAGTACGATTTATGCTATGGAATGGAAGCTGCTAACCAGTTTGCCTTTGGTTCACTGGCGATGTCACTGCTGCCTGATAACATGGCGACTCCAGACCAGGTGAAAGAATATATCAATCAATATTTACGTTTAATTATCGCTCACGAAGTTGGACATACTCTTGGTTTACGTCATAACTTCCGTGGTAGTACACTGCTACCACCACGGGAGATGAATAATACGGAAATTACCAAAACTAAAGGTCTGACAACTTCCGTTATGGACTACATTCCCCCAAATATCGCCCCTCAAGGTACAAAGCAGGGAGATTATTTTCCCAGCATGGTGGGGCCTTATGATGAATGGGCGATTAAGTACGGTTATATGCCAATTCAGACATCAACCCCCATAGCGGAAAAGCCAATTTTGGAGAAAATTGCTGCACAATCCTACAAGCCAGAGTTGAGTTATTCCACAGATGAAGATGTGTATGACCTTGACCCCACAGCCAATGCTTGGGATAACAGCAGCAATGTGCTGCTTTATTCTCAGTGGCAGTTAAATAATTCGCGGGTGATGTGGGAACGTCTGGATCAGCGTTACCCACTGGCTGGTGATAGTTATACTGATGTGAGCGAACGTTTTGGCACAGTATTGGATAACTATTTCCAGCAAATATATTACACTACAAAATACATCGGGGGACAGTCTTTCTATCGCATTCACCCTAGCGAGATCCCTGCTGATAACCTCTCTGGAATCCCTCAACACCGATTACCATTTGAACCTGTACCAGTTGAACAACAACGCCAAGCTTTAGAGACGTTGCAAAAGTATGTGTTTGCAGAGGATGCCCTGAGTTTTTCACCAGAACTACTGAATAAATTAGCACCTTCGCGTTGGCGACATTGGGGTAGTTCTCCCCAAGTTGGCCGTTTAGATTATCCAATTCATGATTTGGTGCTACTCATTCAGGGTTCTGTGTTGCGGGATTTACTCTCAGGCGATCGCCTCTCTCGTCTCAAGGATATTGAACTCAAAACTCAGGAGGGAAAAGCACTGACTCTGCCAGAATTATTTGACACTTTGCAGTCAGATATCTGGACAGAAGTAATCAAACCAAAAGGTAAATCAATCAAAATTTCCAGTTTACGGCGAGGCTTGCAAGGGGAATATCTAAAGATTTTGACGGCTATGGTGTTACGGAAAGAATCTGTTCCAGAAGATGCTCGCACTCTGGCTTGGTATAAACTTAAACAGCTTGATGAGAAACTCAAGCAAGTTAATTCCGAGGATGAATATACCAAAGCGCATTTACTAGAAACACGCGATCGCATTGAGAAAGTCTTAAATGCGCCGTTGCAAGGGAATTAAACCACCTCTGTGGGTTAAAACTTTTGATTTTCTCTTAATCCACGGAGGTGGACTACCCTTCTCCTGACGGAGATGCTACGCGAACGGGTTCTCCAAAGGAGTACGTTTGTATAGGAATCATATTTGATTTCTGAAAAAATCTCCGTAGTCTTGTAGTGGAGTGTCTACGGCTAAAATGTTGCAAAACAAATTGTCGGTTGGGGAGCCACTGCGTTGCGCGGGTTTCCCGCGTTGTAGCAAGTGGCGTTGGAGGCTTTGCCAAAGCCAACATCCTGATATATGTTGGGTTGCGCTCCGCTCCACCCAACCTACCTAAGTAGTTAGGCACAATTAAACCAAACTACGTAAACTTATGTAAAGCACCAGAAACGCTTCAAATATAGGCTTTTAAGCGATTTACATTTCTTAATCTAGTTGTGTTTTTTAGCGCCCACCTACTTACGTCTAATGCACTATTTTAGCTTAGAGGGTCCACTACGTGCATTTCAAAAATCAAATACTAGTCCTATATAGCCGCGATTTCTAATCGCCAGGACTAGGTGCAAGATGTGAGTCGTCCTCCGTTCTGAGTGCAAGCGCTGTTTTGACCACTGTCAACTACTCTCGATCAACCCAGTATTGTGGTTTACGCTTGTGATGTGCGACTGCCAAAATACGAATCTGATCGTCTTCTAGAATGCGATACAACAAAGAATATGGAAACTTGGGCAAAATCAGGCGGCGAAGGGAGCCTCGAACTTTTGAACCAGCTTCGGGATATCTGATGAGGAAGTTTACTGCGTGTTCTATTTCTCCAAGATACTCCAGCCCAAGTCCGGGTCTTTGCTCTTCGTAATAGCCTACAGCATCAATTAATTCTTGCTCTGCTAAGGGATGAAATATAACGTTTTTCATTGCAGAAACGCACGAATTTGCTGAAAAACTTTTTCGGCAGAAATACCGCTTAATTTACCGCTATCCATTTCTTGATCGCGCAGTTCAGCTTCCTCAGCCCAGATAGATGCAACTTCTTGATCAATTTCGCCACTTTTGCCCAAATGTTCAAGGAGTCTAGCCAGTAGTGCCGCTTGAGAGTCTTTTGGAAGTGCCAGAACTTCAGCTTCAAGGTTTTCAAGTGTCATGACTATTTAAGAGTTTTCTAGCGAAGTACTCCTATCATACTTTAGGTGTCTCACCGTTCAGTAGAATGTCCTGCTCTCAAATCTTGTAACGCTTTCGCTTTCTGTGTTCGTAACTCCTGGAAAAATTGCTATATTATCCAGTACAGTCAAATCAATCTGATAGTTTATGATGTGGAAACGGAGGAAATTATCCGATGGCAGATTTAGATCATTCGTGAGAGGTTAAAGTAATTGCACATTTGTCAAGAGGGTGCAGGAAAAGGAGATAAATCCAGCTTGGAGACTGGCAATCGTTTGGCTTTGACACTCCTAAATCTTGATTTTCAGGAGCAGCAAAGTACTTAATGGGGTCATCTGCTTTTCCTTTGTCGTAAGCGACACTAAAATGATACAAACCACGAAAGATCATCTCTAAAGAAATGCGGTCAAATGGTAGAGACAATTCATCAGGAACAGCGTCTGCTAAGTCAACTAAGACAGCATAAAATAACCAAGTTGCCCACACCTGTAACTTGACACCATTAATAGAACCAGTCCACAAATAAGATAAACCTAATAAACGTTTAACCGTGTAAAAAGCCTCTTCAATTCGCCATCTTCGACGGTATAAGTCTGCCACTACATAGGGAGGTAAAACTTGTGGGTCAAGGACAGAAATAATATAAGAATAATTAGTCTTACCAACCTTGATTCCGATTAAACGTAAAGTAAGAACTGGCGCGCCACGACGAACAGTACCAAGTTGAATTAATCGGTCTCGGAGGCGGCCGTTGATCGTCATGGACCGCCCCGGGTTTCACACTCAACTATCGAGCAATAGGTCCAGGCCTGCGCCAAGCGTTTTGTCGAGGGCGGAGGCGAGCCGGTCCATGCCGGCCTGGTTGGGATGGTAGGGCACGGGGCCCGGCCAGCACGGGGTGGCGGGCGGGTGGTAACCTGCGACGAAGGGCTGGGCGGAGCAGGCGTCATGGTCGGAACCGATCATGGAGGAGCGCACCACCGGCGTGCCCGTCTCTTGCGCTACGCCGCCAATGACGTGCGTCAGGCGTGAGTAGATCGTCTGCATCCGCCGGAGGTCGGCTAGGCTGAGGGGAACGGCCGCGCAGCCTGGCACCCCCGATCCCGGCAGGACGGGCAGGTAGCCGATCATCACTAGGCGCGCCTTGGGCGCGCGCCGATGCACCTCGGCAACGACTCGGCGCAGTGAGCCGGGCAACGCTTGGAAGTGCTGATCCACCTCCGCATCGGATACGACCTTGCAGTTCGCCCCGCCCGTGTGGCGGCAGGTGTAGCCAAGGAGGTTGCCGACATAGTTGACGTCGTTACCGCCGACCGTGACGGTGACCAGGCGGGTGTCGGCATCCACCGCGTCGATCTGGGGGCGGAAGCCGTCCTGCGAGCGTTGCAGGATGTCGGCCGTGGTCGCGCCGGAACAGCCGACATCCACGAGGTTCAGGCCGCGTCGCGCCGCCAGCAGATGCGCGTAGTTGGAGAGCGATCGATCGCACCCGCGGCTTTGCCCATCGCGTCTACCGACCCCGGGTCCGGCGGCGTAGGAGCTACCCATCGACACGTACTTGAGCGGACGGGTGCCGCCGGACCCCGCTGCAAGACTAGGCGCGCGGAAGGGCTGCGCGGCGACGGTACCGACGGCCAGCGACAACGCAGCACCGATGCCGACCGCGGTTCTTCCTGGTGTACGCATGAGCTTCTGACGGGGCATTGGTGACAGGTTAAGGTTATGATGCATTTCTCAATCTACCTATAGCACGAAAATTTTATCAAGAACCGCGATAGAAAACATTGTTTTTGGGTTAGCGATCACCTAATTTTTGTGTTCGCCATTTATTTTGGTGCGAAAACCTCAGTACAAAGCTTAGTTTGATATCTGATTTATTCCTAAATTTTCAGCGTAAATTCTAATTGACAAAAGCAATGTTATCGTCAGTGAATAAATCCGCAGAAATACCGCGTAATTTTGTAGCTTTTGTATAAAAGGAGGCAGCAGATCATAAAATCTACCTCTGCTACCTCTGCTTTCTCCTAACTACTCAACGCCTTTAAAAACCGTTGCAAACTCTTAAACACACTGGGCTTTTTCTGTGGTGTCGCGTCTGTTGTTGTTTGCGGTTGTCTTTTTAAAAGGATCAGATCCAAATCATCACCCGATGGTTTTGTGGGTAATTCGGCAATTCTTTGATATTCGCCACCGGTTTCCAGCCAAACTTCCCACTGTCCTGGGTAACAGCGACATAAAGCACTTTCATCATCTATGGGGCGCAGGTAATAACAGGATTCAATGGTACTGATGAAACGCCGACGGGTTTCCCTAGCTGTATAACCAATGCCTACAGTTCCAGAATCTTCTAGGCGGGGATTTAACAAGACTACAGGGCGATCGCCTATTTCTTCACATAACTTTTCCAATTGCACTACTTCTACGGAAGTGGGGGCAATGAATAAGAAAATTTCATCCTCTGGCTGAATTTTTGTCTGCAAGGAAGCAGCCCTACCTGTGCCGATATCCAAAACTTGAAATGGTGCATCTGCCCAATTGCGGCGGGCTAAGGCCGCAGCCCCAGCGTCAGCAAAGAAAATCTTCAAACGGGAATCGTATTCTGTAAACACGGGCAGAAATTGTTCCGCTACCGGCATAAACTTGAGTTCTGGGAACAGGAACTCAACTTGTAGGCGAGTGCAACCATCTGCAAGGGCAGCTTGGACGGCTACACGAGATTGGGCGATCGCATCTTCAAGACTATTGGGTAGTTCACTCATAGTTTATATTTCACTCTAGCATTACTTCCATTGTTTCAGTATTAGCTCTGATTTTGGCCTTGCTAAATTTGAATATGAATAATTTGATCTTGATATGGCAACCTTAAAAAAGAAGTATTTATATCAAGATCTTTCATGAAACCTGTTTTGCGTAAAGGTCAACTAACAACATGGAAGGATGACAAGGGTTTTGGCTTTATTCGCTCCAGTGATGGCAGTCAAGACGTTTTTCTTCATATCACTGCACTCAAAGAGACAAATCATCGTCCACAACTTGGTGATGTGATTTGCTATCAGCTAACGGTTGGTAAAGACGGAAGAATTCATGCTTGCAACGCCTTCATTGAGGGAGTTGTATCCGAACCTATGCCGATAACCTCATCTTTGGCAATAGAGAAAGAAACATTCAAGCCTAAAGCTAAATATTCTTTAATGTTCGAGGTATTGCTGTTATCTTTATTACCAACTTTAGGAGCAATACATTTTGCATTGACGACTTTCAACCCAATTTTTTTGATTCTCTATCCTGTGATGAGTTTTATTACCTTTGCACTGTATGCGGATGATAAATCTCGTGCAAAGCAGGGGCGTTGGAGAATACCAGAAAAGAAATTACATTTGTGTGAATTGATGGGTGGATGGTTGGGGGGATTCATCGCTCAACGAAGATTACGTCACAAAAGTAGGAAGGTTTCATACCAAGTTGTATTTTGGGTAATAGTAGCTATTCATCTGATATTTTGGTTGGATTGGCTTTTCTTTGGGAAAAGACTGGTAGACCTATTTATTAGCATTGTTTCTAGAGGATAGCAGAGAAAATAAGCAAAACAAACTGCTCTGTCGAGATTCCCTAACTACTTGCCCATTTTTCGATCTGCTGTTGAAGTTGGGGAGGAAATCTCAATTGAAGAAGTGCGATGCCTGCGGCGGGCGGAGCCATCGCATCAAAGACACACTCAAAATTTTACCTGTTGGTAAAAAACTCGTTTAAGGCTTTCAGCGACAGTGAAATAGAGCGCCGATCAGATAAAACCTAGATATTTTGATACGCGATAGCCAAGCCAAATCCCCACAAGGCCACCAATAACGCCCAAGAGGATCGAGGTGAACGATAGCAAACTTCCACCCCACAATGCAGGGATGTAGCTGCCAATCGTAGAGCCAAGAAACATCCCAATTCCAATGATGGTTTTACTCATTCCAGAAAAGCCTTAATCAAAAGTAATGAAAATAAGTCATGCTTGAACTCCTTTATGACTCAAAATATTACCTTTTGGGAAAAGACTTGTTTAACCCTTTCGGCAGCATTGGTGATTAGATGTATGAATCTTATTGTAGAAACGCAAAATCATTGTGGTAAAAGCGTAAACGCCACGGACACTTGCCTCTGCTGTTCACAGATGCTTTTGCTAGCTTGCTTAAGAGTAGGGGTACAACTGAGGAAAGCTCAGCAACGCAATGTCATGACACATAGCCTATTCACAACTACTCAACCCAGTTTTCTAATAGGAGCGTAGGAATACGAGAAAACTCTCGCACATTATTGGTGACGAGGGTAACTCCTAAACTCAGCGCATGAGAAGCAATGAGCATATCCATTGCACCAATAATAAGTCCTTTACTTTCGAGATCGCTTCTGATGCTGCCGTAAATTGTCGCAGATGCTTGATTAAATTCGACAATTTCTAGAGGTAGCAGAAATTGCATCAGGGCGATGCGGTTTTTCTCTTGCTGTTGGCTTTTAGCAACTCCGTATTCGAGTTCGGCAACGGTGATGGAGGAGATACCCACATCAGAAATGCTAAGGGTTTGGAATTTATCCAATACTTTTTGGGGTTTTTGCTTGATGAGGTAAATGCAGATGTTGGTATCAAGCAGGTATCGCATTTAAAAACTTTCTCTAGTGTTAATAACTGGCTGATCTCTAGAATTCATGAAGTCATCAGAGAAATTGTCTAGACTCTCGATGAGGGATTGCCAGGGGTTATCTTTGGCAATCAGGACAATGGCGTTACCAATTTTTTTGATGTAAACTTCAGTCCCAGTAAGTTGAAATTCTTCGGGCAAAGTAACGATTTGGTGAGTGCCATCAGTGGTGAGTTTAGCAGTGTTCATGATGTTTTTATCCTTTTTATAAGAGTGGCAATCGTACCAAGTAGATGATCAGAATTAATTCAAAGATAGTTTAAGAAACCATTCATATTTTCGATCCATGAATTGATCGCAATTTTCCCTGAGCTAATCTCTTTTGCTTCAATTATATCGTGAGGATATTTAGGCTTTGATATAACTTAGTATGGAACTACATCGGATGACAACTTGACCATATTACTCATTGAAATATGAATTTGTGCATTCCTCACTTCCTGTATGTTTTTAAATCTACCACTTGCCTGATCACAACTTTGGGAAATGGAAATTCATTTAAGACAGTATCAATGAAGTACGATCTAGCATTTTGTGGCCAAAGACCTGAACTTCTTTGATAACTCCTATTGACAGTAAGCTAACCGCTTAACATCTGATTAAATAAATCTGAAATTGGCATTGTGTTTATTATGATTTTCATGAGTTAAGTAGGTTGGTGTAAATATCTATTGTTGCAATGAGGGTAGAGGTGCAAAAAAAGGGAGTTTTAGCATTGTTTATCTTTTTTAACTTAGTTTTTTAATTTGTGTCTTTCTACTTAAGGTTTAACTCATCTAGCATGATTGCATAGGAGATAGACTAAAAAATTTTACATGAACCTATCCCACTACTCTAAAAATCCCTATTTGTTTTCATAAAATTTGCTTGAAAACCTTGATTTTTAGTTTTAAGCTCTCAATAAGCTTAGGCTTTGTAGCACAAATATTATTAGTGAGATAGACTCACGGTTTAAAAAACTGGTTTGACGCTTTCAACAGCCCTGATACAAAGAGCTAATATCGCCCATAACAGCAGCACAAAAACAATGATCAACATTTGAAATACTAACATTTTTACCAATCATTTAACGCTTAACTAAAGATAAATCTGGTGTCAGCCTTTGCAAAACTTGCTTCAACACCATTACCGTCCAATCTATATCAGCTTCAGTTGTATCACGCCCCAATGTGATGCGAATTCCACCCAAAGCCGCTTTTTCGGAATAACCCATCGCTAACAATATCGGGCTAGGGCTAAGTTTACCACTGTGACAGGCAGCACCAGCACTGATGCCGATGCCAGCAAGGTTTAACTGTCGTACCAAGGTTTTACCACTGAGTTTTTTCCCATCAGCGTTTTCCAGGCACATGCTGACGTGGTGAGGTAAACGATCGCAAGCATCCCCAGTAGAAATTAAACCAGGAATTTCAGCTAGTTGGGCAAAAGCGCGATCGCGTAACTCAATTAACCGTGGTGTTTCTGTAGCTAATTCTTGCGCTGCTAATTCTGCTGCTACACCAAATCCCGCAATTATCGGTACTGCTTGTGTCCCAGAACGTAGTCCCATTTCTTGTCCACCACCAGCTAGTAAGGGCATCAAATCCACGCCAGGACGCACGTACAACGCCCCAGCACCTTGCGGCCCATATATTTTATGACTAGAAAGGCTAAGTAAATCTACAGGCAGTTGTTGCACATCTATGGGTAAGCGTCCCGCAGCTTGCACCGCATCTGTGTGGAACAAAGCCCCATGCGCTCGCACTATCTTACCCAGTTCTGCGATCGGTTGCACTGTCCCAACTTCACTTTGACCGTAAATCACAGAAACCAAGACTGTGTTATGTCGCAACGCTGCTTTTAAATCTAGGGGATTGACTCTACCTTTAACATCTACAGACAAGCGCGTAACTTCCCAACCCCATATTTCTAGCAACCTTACTGTCTCAGAAATTGCGGAATGCTCAACGCTGGAAATAATTAGATGTTGAGGAACAGCATACAATCGAGCCACGCCCATAATTGCCAAATTATCTGCCTCAGTGCCGCTAGAGGTAAAGATGATCGATTCAGGAGTAGCGGCGTTAATTAAACCAGCAACTTGAATTCTGGCTTGTTCTACAACCGTTGCAGCCCGTTGTCCCCACTCATGTAAGCTGGAAGGATTGCCCCACTGTTGAGTGAGGACTGTTTGCATAACTGCGATCACTTCTTTTCGAGTTGGTGTAGTGGCGCTGTAATCTAGATAAATTTGCATATAACCGATAATGGTGAGAACACACGCTGGTAATAGACTGCTGATCTTGTCAGCATATACAGTTTCAGTGGACAAATCCTGAAAAAAATCTCTATAATTCTGCGTCTAGCAGTGGATTTTTCCCTTGAAGAAAGAAAATTATTTCTCTAATTAATTCAAAACACAAAATTTTGGGAATGATAAATATAGTAGATTTCAAGGAAAGTTAAGTACACAAACTAAATCTCAAAGCCAGGTATAAAGCCTGTTTTACTTCTGCATTCTGAAGCCTCGGCGGAGCGTCTTTGGCTCCGCTGCTGAATTCTGCTGTATATCCACTCCCAATACACTTTTAACAGATTACAGTGCAACTTATCTCTAGACAAAGATATTTTTTATATATCTTTTTACTGATCTTTCCCCTCACTGGTTGTCAACGAGTCCAGTCCTATAATCAGCGTCCAGCACCCTTACCACAAGATCCGTTAGTTCAAGTTTACTTTAACCATTCTGAATCTTCAGAATACAAAGAAGCTTACCGTCAGCAAACTCGCCTGGGGGATGATTTAGAAAAACAGATTGTCGATGCTATTACGCACGCTAAATCTACAGTAGATGTGGCGGTGCAAGAATTACGTTTACCCAGAGTTGCCCAAGCATTGGTTGATGGACAAAAAGCTGGGGTAAAAGTCAGGATAATTTTAGAAAATACCTATAGCCGACCCTGGAGTAGCTTTACATCTGCTGAAGTAGGTAAGTTAGATAAAAGAGAACAGGAACGCTATCACGAATTTCGCCAATTTCTTGATATTAACCAAGATAATCAACTTAGTCTAGCAGAAATCAATCAAAGAGATGCTTTGATAATTTTGCAGAATGCCAAAATTCCCTGGATAGATGATCGAGCAGATGGTTCAGCAGGTAGCAGTTTGATGCATCACAAATTTGTGATTGTGGACAATCATGTTGTAATTATCACTTCGGCAAATTTTACTTTAAGTGATACTTCTGGTGATTTTACAAATTCCAGCAGTTTAGGTAATGCCAATAATTTATTGCAGATTGACAGCCCGGAATTAGCATCTTTATTTACAGAAGAGTTTAACATCCTATGGGGAGATGGGCCAGGAGGTCAGCCAGATAGTCAATTTGGTTTAAAAAAGCCGATGCGTTTACCTAAACAAATAACTTTAGGTAACACCCAAATTACTGTGCAATTTTCGCCTACTTCTCCAACTCAACCTTGGAGTAACAGTAGTAATGGTTTAATTGGTAAAACTTTAGATTCAGCAACCAAATCTATTGATATGGCGTTATTCGTCTTTTCGGAACAGCATCTGGCCAATATTTTAGAAAATCGCCATCAACAAAATGTGCAAATTCGCACTTTGATTGAACCACAATTTGCTTATCGTCCTTATAGCGAAGCATTAGATATGATGGGGGTTGCTCTCAGTCAAAAATGTAAATATGAGGTTGATAACCATCCTTGGTCAAATCCAATTACGACTGTAGGTATACCTGTGTTACCCAAAGGAGATTTATTGCATCACAAATTTGGTGTTATTGATAGTCAAACAGTAATTACAGGTTCTCATAATTGGTCAGATGCTGCTAATAGTGGTAACGATGAGACACTTGTAGTAATTGAAAGTCCCATAGTTGCTGCCCATTATGTGCGAGAATTTGCTCGTCTTTATACCAAAGTTAAACCGGGCTTACCACCAGGAGTTCAAAAGAAAATCAAATTAGAACAAACACGATGTCCCCAGATAAAAACTTCTTCATCAACTGAGCTAAAAGCAATTAAAAAAGTAAATATCAAGACCGCAAGTCTAGAATAATTAGCAACTCTTCCTGGTGTGGGTAAGAAGTTAGCACAGGGGGTAATTATTAGCCGTCAACAGCAAAAATTTACATCCTTGCAAGACTTAGAACGAGTTTCAGGAGTGAGTGCTAGAACTTTAGAAAAATGGAGGGATCGCTTAATTTGGTAAGGCGCACAGCATTCTTTATTAGCCCACGTAGGTGGGCTTTGTTTGTGTAGCCGCGTACTCCTACGGAGAAGCAAGCTACGCGTCAGCGTGCCGGAGGCTCTATTCTATTCGCCAGGGCTACAATATTAGATGAATGCGATATTTAAATGCGATCGCTAGCTAAATCAACCAAACTGCGAAAATGCCCATTCTGAGAAAATCGTTCTGCGATTATTTGTTGATAAACCGCCTCATAGCCATCAGTCATATGTTCAACGCTAAAAAGGTTTTCGACATATTGGCGACAGGCATAGCGGTCTAACTCTCCTACTTGATCGATCGCACTGATGCACTCTTGAATATTATTGCAGAGGAAACCCGTCTTCCCGTGGGCAATTACCTCCTCAGTAGACCCCAATTTTATCGCAATCACTGGCGTACCCGAAGCCATTGACTCAATCATCACCAATCCAAAGGGTTCTCGCCAAGTAATCGGGAACAGAGTTGCTACTGCACCTCCCATCAGAGCGTTTTTTTGAGCATGGTTGGCTTCGCCCAAATACTCAATTTGTTCCCCGTCAACGTGGGGTTTGATTTCTTTCTCAAAGTATTCCACATCAACGGCATCCACCTTACCTGCCATTTTCAAATGCCAACCAGCAACTTTTGCAATTTCTATGGCTAAGTGCGCTCCCTTCTCTGGAGACATCCGACCCAAAAACGCTAGGTAGGGCGAATGTTCTGGTTGGGAATGAAACTTATAACTATTGACATCAATCCCGTTGTAGACCGTTGCGATACAGTTCAACCCTAACCTTGGTTCTCGTTGTGAATTGGAAATATTAACGTAGGGTTGTTTTTTACCAAAAGTAAACATTTTTTCGTTGTCAGGGGTAAAAATACCGTGCAACGTGTGAACTGTAGGGGTTTTAACGAGATTCGCGTAAGCTAGTGCCCCATGCCCCACATGGGAGTGAATAATATCAAACTCTTGTGCGCGTTCATAAACCGATGCTAGATTCAGCATCTCGTAAATGCCGTAATCTTTGATAGTAGGATCGAGTCTGAGCGCACGGGGATGAACTGAGGTTAGTTTTGCCAGACTAATAGAATCTCCTGATGCAAATAAAGTTACTTCGTGTCCGCGTCGGACTAATTCATCGGTCAGTAACCCAACTACTAACTCTATACCACCATAAGCTGGAGGTGGAACTCTCTCCCACAATGGAGCTATTTGAGCAATTTTCATCACAAATCTCCTAAAAAATAAAATTTGAATTAGAAGTTTTTTATTCCTGTTGTTGCAGTGCCTGTAATTGATTCACTATGCGTCAGAAAGTAACTTCAGATACGAAACTTATTAACAACTTTCTTCAAATCTTATGCTATTACTTCTATATTTTTAGTCTATCCTAGTACGTAAATTACCCACTCCCAAAGAGGTAAATACATTCTACGTTATTAATTTTTGTGTGATATAGTGAATTTTTAAATAGAGATTTTTTTATAAATAGGAATTTTCTTTAATCGTCAAAATCTCAGCTAAATAATGATATTCGGCGAAAAAGCTCTACTATCGCCTGTCAATTATCTGATTTTCAAATATTAATTAAAGAATAAACTGTGTAGATACTCTTTGGGCGGCTTTCCGTACCTAAAGGATAACCTATAGCCGCCCAAAGGGTAGATTTTCTTTTCTAGGATGTTTGAAATCAGAAGCGGCAATTTTTCTTAGAAGTTCTATCCAAGTTCTTAAAGGTAACAATTAAATAAGTCGGAAGTCGGAAGTACAGTTTTGTAACGGGGATTTAGCGCCTCGGCAAAAAATCACCCACTGGAATGCGATTATCTTCAGTGACTCGCGCATCGGTATAAGCATAGCCTGCGAGTAAACTGCTCGGACTTTTTACCCGATAAATATTCACAAATATCGCATTGCTATTGAGCGAGTGAGTATGGCTGGATCAGGGTTTTGGCGGGAATCCCTAGCTGTTGATGTAGCTTTTTGCTCATTTCCAGAGATTGCAATCCCTCCTGATGTGCCAAGATTGGGGTTAATTGTAATGTCATTAATTCCAAAACTTTAGCTTGCAAATACATCCGCTTAATTACACCGTGGTAAGGACAATTAATAATTTGCTGTACCACTCCTTGGATAGCTGGTGAAATTTCCGGGTAAACTAAAGTTTGCCAATCATCACCTTTTGCTAAGAGACGCAACTGGGGCAAAATTTCTCCATCTGCTGTGGGGAAAAAGGTTCTCAACACATCAGGGGACATATAAATATCCACACCCACACGTCGCGGTTGCAGAATTTTAATCGACATTTGGCGTTGGATACCACTACCAGAGATACAAGTGTATCCTTCTCCAACTTTGCCTCCCTATTCATTAATCAAAATGTTGACTTATTACATCAACTATGATATATTTTATCACCATCAATTAAAATCACATATAAAATAAACGTGAATATCTCTTCATCTCTCAAAAAACCGCGTGTCTCATGGCAGGCGGTTTTCTCACTGCTGATATTTGTGTTCATGTACCTGCCCATACTGGTACTTGGCTTTTATAGCTTCAATCAGTCGCCCTACAGTGCAACTTGGCAAGGATTTACTCTTGATTGGTATGGCAAGTTGTTTAATGACGATCGCATCTTATCAGCTTTCCAAAACAGCATGATCGTTGCTGGTTTTGCAGTGGCAATTTCAGCAGTGCTGGGAACCTTGATGGCAGTTGGGTTGGCGCGTTACGAATTTCCTGGTAAGAAATTGTATCGTGGTGTTGCTTACCTACCATTAATTATTCCCGATATTGCGATCGCAGTGGCTACTCTAGTATGTCTAGCGGCCTTTGCAATACCTTTAAGTTTGTGGACGATAATTGCAGCCCATGTAGTGTTTTGTCTGGCTTACGTGGGACTTGTGGTTTCTTCCCGACTGACTAATTTAGATCCTCACTTAGAAGAAGCAGCACTAGATTTAGGCGCTACACCAATGCAAGCATTCATCAAAGTATTGTTACCTCAATTAATGCCTGGAATTGTCGCTGGTTGTCTCTTGGCTTTTGTTCTCAGCTTAGATGACTTTCTCATTGCCAGTTTTACTGCTGGTAGCGGTTCTAACACCTTGCCAATGGAAATTTTTAGCCGCATTAGAACAGGAGTTAAACCTGATATTAATGCTCTGAGTGTAATGCTAATTTCAGTATCTGCGATCGTTGCTCTTGTAGCTGAATTAATTCGCGTTTCTGGCGAGAATAAAACTTTCAAATAATCGTCGCAATTGCCAATAAAAATTACGGTTGATTTAGTTATTGGTGAACTTTTGTGGATAGTGAATAACAGCTATCTTGAAGAAGTCATAATTCATAATTTACAAGTAAGTGGGTCAAATTAAATATAAAACCTCACCCTGCATCCGGCTTCCCTCTCCGTGAGTTCGGAGAGGAATTGAGGGTGATGTTTGATCTTATGTTTAATTACGCCTATCTACTTAAGGTGCATTATGCCGTTATCCTAAGGCACCGTGTTACCCAACCCAACTCCTGTACAGACGCGATTAATCGTGTCTCTGCTCCTAACTCCTGACATATTTTTATAATTTTTAAGCACATATAGAAAATTCCGTGTTCGCTTCTCTACATAACTGTTTTCAATTAGATAATATTGGGGCTAACTTTGGAGAAGATGCTATTTCCCCCTCATTATGCAAATCTGCCAAAATCCCCATTGCTCAAATCCATTCAACTCTGATAGCAATAAATTTTGCGTGAGTTGCGGACAAAGCAACTTTGGCAAATTTCTCAGAAACCGTTACCGCGTATTGAGACTCTTAGGTGAAGGTGGGTTTAGCAGAACCTATGCTACAGAAGATGTAGACAGACTAAATGCCCCTTGCGTCATCAAGCAATTTTTCCCGCAATTTCAGGGAACAGGACAACGCACGAAAGCAGCACAATTTTTTAAAGAAGAGGCTTTTCGGTTGTATGAACTTGGAGAAAATCATACCCAAATTCCCAGATTACTAGCTTATTTTGAACAAGGTGCTAGCTTGTATCTCGTACAAGAATTTATTCAAGGAAAAACTCTTTTACAAGAAGTTCAGCAACAAATCTATGGGGAAAAACAAATTTGGGAACTTTTAGCTGATTTATTGCCAGTTCTGGAATTCATTCATACTCATAATGTTATTCATCGAGATATCAAACCAGAAAATATTATCCGCCGTGCAAGTGATGAAAAACCAGTCTTAATTGACTTTGGCGGTGCTAAACAGGTAACAAAAACCAGTTTAGGAAGACAAGCTACGGTAATTTATACCCTTGGTTATGCACCAACTGAACAAATGGCTGGATTTGCTTGTCATGGTAGTGATTTGTATGCTTTGGGTGTAACTTGTGTGCGTCTTTTAACTCAATGTTTGCCTTTGCAGGATGCTTCTGGACAGATTAATGACCCTATTTATGATGCTATGAACGCTAAATGGTTATGGCGCGAACGGTTACAGAAAAAAGGTATTATTATCAGTGATGATTTAGGGAGAATTTTAGATAAATTACTCAAACATCTACCGAGTGAAAGGTATCAAACAGCAGTAGAAGTTATCAACGATTTGAAGTTTACAAGATCGAATATTGAACCTGTTGCCCTGAAAATTGTTTCGATGTCTCAACCCATATTACCACCGCTACCGCAAAAAGTAATAGTACCATTACCTCCTTTAGAAACCTTTGAATTTGACGTAGTAACAGTAGACACAACTGGTAGAGAAGTAAATCGCATCAGTTGCAATGCAAACTTTTTTGCCGAAGAATTGGGTAAGTCTGTCACATTAGAAATGGTATTGATTCCTGGTGGTACTTACATGATGGGTTCACCGGAGTTTGAAGGGGATGCTGACGAACGTCCTCGACATAAAGTTACCATTGAACCATTTTTTATGGGGAAATTTCCGGTAACTCAAGCACAGTGGAGAGTAGTAGCAGCTTTACCTCAAGTCAAACAAACTTTAAATCCCAATCCATCGAAATTCAAAGGTTTAGATAGACCAGTAGAAAATGTATCTTGGTATGAGGCTGTAGAATTCTGTCTCAGGCTATCAGAAAAAACTGGACGTGACTATCGTTTACCGAGTGAAGCTGAATGGGAATATGCTTGTCGTGCTGGAACTACAACATCTTTCCACTTTGGGGAAACGATTACCTCTGAGTTAGTCAGTTGCACTCTTGAACCAAAAAGCAAATTCCGTAAAGAAACAACAAACGTCGGTAGTTTTGAAGTCGCCAACGCCTTTGGATTGTACGATATGCACGGGCTAGTTTGGGAATGGTGTACTGATTCGTGGCACAACAATTACAACTATGCACCCTTAGATGGAACAGCTTGGGAAGTTGGCGGTGATATAAATCGCCGGGTGCTACGCGGTGGTTCTTGGAGTTTCAGTGCAGAACTTTGTCGCAGCGCCAGTCGTAGCTGGAATGAGTCAGACGGTGGATTGAGGATTTCTGGCTTTAGAGTAGTATTTTCCGTAGAAGAAATTATTTAGTAATTTAATTCAGAGGCTGTATAAATTACAGCACATTTCATCTGAATGAGGTACACAAGGGCGGGCAGGATGCCCACCCCACAAGATTTATCATATTAAGATGTGTACTTAATTTCAGTAGATCGAAAACTTTTGTAAGTTGACGAAATAATCAGGGTTTCAGGCGACGTTTTTGGGCTGATGATTGTGATCGCTTGCACTGCACTTTTAACCCAGCAACAACGCCCGTTCCTTGAAAAGCAGACTCTAACACCCCTTGCGGCAAATTATGTTCCTAAACTCAAATGAACGCCTGGTAAGGGTTCTGGAAAACTTTTCGATCTACTGAATTTACCTGCAAAGTGCTGTATGAATAACAGAATTGAGAAAGGTAACATAGTACTTATAAATACAAGTGGAAAATATCACAAGCAAGTGAGTGAAGTAAGTGAGATTGATTACAATATTTTCTCCGTCAAATAGTGATAGTGATAGTAAAGTTAGGTAATCAAGAAGCAAAGTTTGAAGAAAAAGATTTACAATTTCAAACTAAAAAGCCGAGCCGGAAAGAAGTCATTGCATCAGTAGACAAAATTCTAGAACAATTTTTAACTGTATAAATTAAATTTTTATGTTAACTTTAGATGAATTAATATAAAGATTAAAAGAAGTTTTTTTAATTTTTTGAATTAGTTTGTTAGCACTAATGCCTAAGTTGTTAGATTAAGAAAGAGTGTTTCTTTAGATAGAGTAAACTACGAATATAAGGAGTATATATGCGTTTCTATCAGTTCGTAGGGATTTTTGGTTGTACTACAGCAGCTTTTATATCAATTGCACCCATACAGGTAGAAGCTGCAACTTTTAAAGTGATATCTGGAGTCACCAGCATTGATCGTGACCACGAGGAAATTCTTAGTAGTATCGGGCTATTCTTGACTGACACTAATAATACAGTCGCACCAATTCCCAGCAATTATTTAGTTGGCTTCAACATCGAATCAACCACCAACTTTACATTCAGTGACGAAGGCGGTTTTACTCCGCTTTCAGGTACAATCGAGCATACTGGTACTGTTACCTTCAATGATCAAATTACTGTTGGTAACTTTTCAATTGGTTTGGCCCCGGGACGTACTGTCACAGGTGCCAGCGGATTTGTTTTAAGAGACACATTTTCTTTAAATACAATTTTGTTTGATTTAGGTATTCCCGGTCCTGTGGCATTTGATGGCCAAAATTTAACCATCCCTGATGTTAAATTGTTGATTTCTCCAGAGTTTGCTAATATACTGCAAAAACCTAAATTGACCGGTTTGTTTGCTGGAACTGCACGAATTGATGCTCAAGTTGCTGCCGTACCCGAACCTGACAGTGTACTAGCAATTTTGGTAGCAGGTGCGGCTCTATTGGCAACTAAATTTTATACTCAAAAAATTAAATCTACCTGATATGCTGAAGCATAGCTAAATGCTTATTAACAGGTGCAAGTGTATTTGCAACAATCATCCTACCGACGCGCTCTAAAGCTTACCAGATTTGTTAATTTTAATCAAGGGAGATTTTTCCATCTTGGGCTGATACCATTTCACTACTCTACCTCGCCCTGAAATGGTTTAGCACGGGAAAATGATTTCTAGCCAGCTTCCCGTAGGCGACAGTAAAGCAGTTTACATTGTGTTGATACTACCTTTACATTATCCCTTAATTTTAAATATGAGATAATATTACGATGTCCTTATTTATTCGTCATATCCCGCTTTTGTCACTCTCCGAAAACAAAAATTAAAAGCAATGTTTAAAACTCTGACTGGCATTGGGTTTGTGGCTTTATTTTTTACTATGATAAATATAATCATTGCTTTAGGCTGAAACTCTTGTGTAGCAAAGATTCCATGTTTTTATCGAGGGAAAGTGACAGAAGAGGGATATAGGACTCATATTTGATTTTTGAAATACACGTAGGGTGCGTTAGACCAGAGTACGGCACCACCTGAAGGTTTTAGTGCTTTACATACTCCGTCTTAACCCACCCTACATATACTTAGATTTTTTCACAAATCAAATAGGATTGGTATATAATACTTAGTATTATAGACAAAAGCTCATCCTAGTTACCCCATTAGCACTTGTAAGTAAAAAATAATACGTAAAATAACTGAATATTACTTAGAAATTTTGCATTTTGAAAATTAGAAGCAGGATTTTTTAATGATCAGCTTAAGTAATTCCGAAAACGGTACAGTTAGCAGCACAGCAGCCACTAAGAGGCTGGCAAGGGCGATGATGGTTTCTGATGGAGAGTTTTCACTATTATTAGCCTGTTGTAACTCTGTTCCAAGGCAGCAGCAAGTGCTGAATTTGTTAACAGAATTTTCATCAGCAGATATCCACGAAGTTCTGCTTTCACCTGCGGCTAACAAACTATACACAGCTATTACAACTGAAATTGGTACTACTCAACCCGATGCTTTGATGGTAAGGGGTTTAGAATCTGTAGTAGCAATTAACCAGCTAATCATCAGTACCAATATCATGCGAGATGAGTTTCGGAAACAGTTTCGGTTTCCCCTGGTGTTGTGGATAAATGATGAAATTCTCTGCAAGCTAGTCTGGCTAGCACCCGATTTCAAAGACTGGGCAGCCAGTACTATTAGATTTGATGTACCTAATAATCAGTTAGTTGAATCTAAACAACAAGCCATTAGCGCCTAATATTGCCTGAGATGACAAAATCTCAGCTACGGTTCTGTCTGATTCTTTTCTAAAATTACTTTTATTGCCCCTAGGACTAGAGGACGTTTTGATTGAGTGCATTTTCATGCAGAATTTTTATAACGAACAAACAATTAGTACATCAGCGTCTGTCGTTATATCTGTTTTAGCTAGTCGCCGGAAGCCCCACGCTCTATCGCTTCGATGAGCGAGGGGATGTATGATGAGTTGCCATTAGATTGATTGGTTAGGAGACAAATAAATCTCCCTAGAAATGCTATAATAGTTGTATGCTTAACCTCACATACAGGTACTGAATTTATCCAGACACCAATGCCGAAAGTATTATGCTTAATTGGCTGGAGCAATCGCGCCGTGTCTACAACTATGCGTTGAATGAACGAAGGGACTGGATAAAATCGCGTAAGTGTGCGGTTAATGCTTGTAGTCTTAAGTCGGAATACATCATCAGTGCCGATACTCCTTACCCCAATTACTATGCCCAAAAGCGCAGTCTGACAGCCGCAAGAAAGATTATATCTGAACTTGATAGTGTTCACTCCCAAGTATTGCAAGAGACGTTGGCAAGATTGGACAAGTCTTTCCGTTCTATGCAGGAACGGGGTTTTGGCTTCCCGCGCTTTAAAAAGTACGGGCAAATGCGCTCTTTGTCGTTCCCGCAGTTCAAGGCTAATCCCGTTACTGGTTGGCAGATAAAACTGCCTAAAATTGGTGCGGTGAGAATCAACTTGCATAGACCAATCCCTGAAGGGATGATCGTTAAGCAAGTGCGGGTAGTTAAAAAGGCATCGGGCTGGTACGCGATGTTGGTGCTGCAATGTGAGGCAACTATTCCAGACGCTATACCTACTGGTACTTCTGTCGGTATCGACTTAGGGCTGCTCAGTTTTTTGGCTACAAGTTCGGGTAAATTGATTGCTCGTCCTAAATTCTTCGTTCAATTGCAAAGCAAGCTTAAATGGCTGCAACGCCAATTGAAGGATAAAGTCAAAGGCTCGAACAATTATCGTAAAGCCCAAAAACAAATAGCTAGATTGTACGAACATATCCACAATACCCGTCGTGAGTTTCACTTTCTGACTGCTCATCAGCTTTGTGATGGCGTGGGAATGATATTCGCCCAAGACCTGAATTTCGTCGCCCTTGGTAGGGGAATGTTGGCGAAGCATTGTCTGGATGCTGGCTGGGGTGGATTTTTGGAGATTCTGGGCTGGGTCTGCAAAAAACGAGGTGTCTATTTTGCCAAGGTTGACCCCAAAGGAACAAGCCAAACTTGCCCTAACTGTGGAGCGCACACGGGTAAAAAAGAACTGGATGAGCGAGTGCATAACTGCTCGGAATGTGGATACATAACAGACCGTGATGTAGCTGCGGCAATCGTCGTAGAGCACACAGGTCTTACAGCCGTCGGACAGACGGTGGTGCTGGCTGTGGAGGTTGACTGCCTGGGAGTCCCCGTGAAGCAGCAAAATCCTAGAGGCAACTCAAGGGAATCCCACACTGTACTTGGTACTCCAAGTCAGTGATGGGAGAATGTCATTCCTATATTACTATGAAAATTATGCTGAAAAAATACTTTAAGCCCAATCAAGCGCGAATTTTGACTGCTTTGATTTTAGCTGGAATTTTGTCTGTTGCTAGCGGTTCACCACTTATCAAAGGGGCTATAGCTGCTTCTGCGAACTTCTCGCTAGAAACAAGCAACGAAGTTCTTAAAGACAATATTAAACCCAACCAGTTGCCACCTCCAGTAGGTAACGCGGTACTGCGAGATTTAGCCCGCAGACAGGGAATTTTAATCAGAGAACTGCAAATTATTCATTATAATCAACAGACTTGGCGTAATGGTTGCTTGGAAGTGCCTCAACCTGATGAACTCTGCACCCAAGCGTTAGTTCCAGGTTGGCTGGTTGTGGTATCTAATGGCAAACAAAACTGGACTTATCATACCAATCAAACAGGTTCCGCAGTCAGGCTGAATGAAAAAGCTAATGAAAGTACACTAGCCCCTGTGCAAATTCCAGTCAGCGAGTTACCACCACCGTTAAATAGAGATGTAGTATTTCGGCAAATCTCGAGTGGTGGTATTACTGGTAGAACCTACGAGACTATTTTACTTAAAGATGGGCGATTGATTCGCGTACGGATTGGTGATGCCAATGATTCTGAGCGTACTGTTCGCCGTGTTTCTGTGCAACAGGTGCAACAATTTCAGAGATTTTTAGAACGTTCTAAATTTAATAAATTCCAGAATCTGAGTTACCCAGCCCCCAGTGGTTCTGCTGATTATATCACCTTCACTCTCACCAGCCAAGAGGGTACGGTTCAGTACAACGATATTTCTCAAAATAACCTGCCAAAGAATTTACAAGCAGCAGTCAAAGCCTGGAATCAGATTGCAGTCACGGCACAATAAGAAACCTGATTGATGGAATTAAACCTCATCTAAGTTGAGAACCGTAGTTTTTGCCCTCACCGTAAATCCCTCTCCCAGATATGGGAGAGGGACTTTGAAATTCTGGCTCCCCTTGTCCCAGATTTGGGAGAAGGGGTTGGGGGATGAGGGCAAATCCTTTTGATCACCAAAGAACTACAGGTTTCAAGATAGAGGCGGTTTAAATAGCGATTGTTTTAGCGCTTACAATCGAAACGATCGCTATTTCTGCTAATTGTTGATAATTTGATCATGGCTGTAGCCAAATGATAAAAAGATTTGTAAATTGGTGTGTTGAGTTTCCTTCTTGGTGGAATATTCGCCAAAGCAAAAAGTCTCTTTTGTTTGCTGTTATAGTTACCTTGAGTGTGGTAGCTACGGTGATGCTATCGTTACCCTTGAACGCTCAAATTAATCTGCCGTCAAGGCCAGTATCTGAGTTAAGGGGAGTGTGGTTAACAAATATTGATAGTGATGTATTATTTGAGCGCGATCGCCTCAAGGGATCTTTGCAACGCCTTGACGAACTTAATTTTAACACGATATATCCGGCGGTTTGGAATTGGGGATATACATTGTATCCTAGCAAAGTTGCAGCCAAAGTTATCGGGCGATCGCTCGATCCTACACCTGGATTGCAAGGGCGAGATATCCTCAAAGAAATTGTTGGTGTGGGACATCAAAAAGGGTTAACAGTGATTCCCTGGTTTGAATTTGGCTTCATGGCACCAGCCGATTCTCTATTAGCTAAAAATCGTCCCCAATGGCTCACCAGTCGCAGCGATGGGACTCTGATTGTCAAAGATGGCAGACATAACCGTGTTTGGCTAAATCCCTTTCGCCCAGAAGTACAACAGTTCATCCAAGATTTAATCGTTGAAATTGTTAGAAATTACAATATTGATGGTATTCAATTTGATGACCATTTTGGCTTACCATCAGAATTAGGGTACGATGCCTATACAGTGGCACTTTTCAAAAAAGAACACCGTGGTCAAGCTCCCTCCAAAGACTCTCAAGATCCAGAATGGGTGCGCTGGAGAGCTAACAAAATTACCGAGTTTATGAAACGGGTATTCAAAGCGATTAAAGCTACTAAAAAAGATTGCTTGGTTTCCGTTGCTCCGAATCCTCAACGTTTCTCCTACGACTTCTCTTTAGCAGATTGGCAGAAGTGGGAACGGCTGGGAATTATTGAAGACTTAGTTTTGCAGGTATATCGAGATGACTTGAATGTTTTTATCAGCGAATTAGAGTATCCAGAAGTGAAAGCAGCCAAGAGCCATATTCCAGTGAGTGTTGGCATTTTGGCTGGGTTGAAAAACCGATCTGTACCAATGGAACAGATTCAGACACAAGTGCAAAAAATCCGCGATCGCAATTTTGCGGGAGTCTCCTTCTTTTTCTATGAAACCCTCTGGAATATGAGCAAAGAAAAGCCCCAAGAGCGTCAAACTGGCTTCCAGAAAATCTTCCCCACACCCGTAGCTTATCCGAATTTACTCGCAGGTTGGAAACCGTCGAGTTAATTTTTATAAATCTTTTAGAGGACTGAGAAAAGGTTATAGTCCGTTAAAATGGACTTTAGCTATTAGCCCGGAACTGAAGTTCCGGGCGGTTTATGTCTAATAGGACTTACGCAAAATATCTCTCAAACTCTAATTTCTTTGCGCCGCGCCAGTTGCTAAGCTAATGAGCATTTAAGTTGCATAAAAGCAGGGCTGAAGCCCTTACTACAAGCGAATCATTCTGGAAAAATGAATGACGATTAGCTTACAATGGGAGGAACCCCCGCAACACACTGGCTTCTCTGTGCCTCTGCGGTTCGTTATTCCGTAACTCGTGCGTAGTCCTATCTAGAATGAAATAGCCCTGGCTTGTTGGCACTTGCTTTTTTATCAAAATTCCCATGATACTGTTCCCTGCACAGAGAATGGTTCGCTTGGTACTACACTCAACTGAGAAGAAGCATTTTCAACTCTTAACAAAAAATTATCCCATTAAGTTCTCTCCATCTGAATCTGGTCTTAGTGCCATTCAACTCAGAACACTATCCTATTCCCAAACGCCCAGCCAAGCCGGGAGTTAGAGGTAAGAGCGTAGTAATCATCAAGAATAGAGCTAAAAGACCCAAAGCGGCTCTAGCGTCATCTGGTTCAGTGACTTCATTCAAGCTAGGACGTTCTTGATCCCGTTGCAAAAAGAAAATCACGATCGCCCAGTACATGGCAAGAGTGTTACCAAGAGACACTAGCGCCAGTAAAATTAAAGTTGCGATCGTTGCTCGTCCTGCGGTTTTGCGTCCATAAATTGCCTGAACAATGCGGCCACCATCTAGTTGTCCTGCGGGCATCAAGTTCAAAGCGGTAATTACTAACCCCAGCCAACCAATCACCACTAAGGGATGAACACTTACCAAGGGCGACTGCAACGCTGAACCAAGGACAACTCGCGCCAAACTCCCAACCAAAATCGACCCTTGGAAAAACTGATTTGGCAATTGAAATAAACTACCTGGGTGGGAAAGTAGCAAGCCCGTCACCAGCATTAATAAAGAGACAATACCACCTGCGGCTGGCCCTGCCAGGGCGATATCAAATAATACCTTGCGGTTGGGCAACAGAGACTCAAAGCGGGTAATTGCACCAAAAGAGCCAATTTGCACAGCAGGCAGAAAGAAAGGCCAGCTAAGGCGAATTTGGTGACGCTGGGCAAGTATCCAATGACCAATTTCGTGAGCTACTAAAATCGTCAATATCCCAGCACCTATGGGCAAAGCTTCTCTGAATCGCCCTGGATTGCCAAAGAAATCAAAATTCAGCAATAAGCCCGCAGCTTCAAAACTTGTGGCAATAGTTCCGATCAACAGAATACCTGCAAAAACTTTTTGCGATAACAACATCGGACGGGGATCGTTGCGACTCGGCAGGACAATTATCACTGGTCTATCGTCTGTGTTTTCCACTAAAAACAGGCGATATTGATCACCAAGGCGTTGCCGTAAACTTGCAGTTAGACGGTTGTGAACCTCTTCTGGTTCTCCCCGCAGATTGCCTTTGAAAATCGCTCCATCTTGGTAGGCGATCGTTTCTGTGGCAAAAAACGTATCAATCCCGAAAATGCCTTTAATTGCATTTAAGTCATCTTCCGGTATTGGCGGAATCTCTGCTTTCAGTTCTGCGACTGCTAATTGTGGGGAATTTGCTGCAAGTGAGGAATCAGCCGCGAGTCTTTCTGTGGCGCGTTGCTTGAGGATGGCATCTTGCCCAGCTGCGCGTAACTGTCTGCCCAAGAAGATGTACAATCCGGCTGAAGTCACTACTAAGAACAATATACCCGCTATATTGATGTAAATCCCGATGGCAAACAATCCAAAAAACAGCAGCCAGGGAGTCATCAACACCACCGACTGTAACCAGGCTAAGATTCCCAGCTTACCAAAAGGTCTGGCGCGATAAAAGCCCCAGCCCAAAATGCCTAAAGCTACTAGTAGGATTGCCGCCAGGATAGAAGTTTCTGATAAAGTAGACATCTCCAAACCTTTGCTATTGAGACTGAGCCAGAACAAGTCCGGTATTGCAGATACACTTATTAATGTATAACGCCACCTGTAGTCTGCCCAAATTATCCTACTTTGCGTAGTGCCCATAAGAAAAGAACCTCACCCCGGCTATACCCATTGGGTACAGGCTCACCTCCTAGTAGGGGAGGGGCTGGGGGAGAGGTCACGCAGGAATTACAACTAATTTACCGGACATGATATGAGTAGTTAAAGAGTTCAAACTGTATCTGAGCGAAGTAGTCTTCTAAGTCCAATAAAGAATTTCAGCATTTGGAAAGCGCTTAGTAATCTCACTCTCAAAAAAGCAACGCAATGCCTTCATTGTGTCGCGATCGTAAACGTACTTCGTCCCACCAAACTTATTACGCTTGACGCTGCGTTTTGCCTCATCCATCTCTAATTTTGATTGCGGATACCAAGTTTGTAACACTTCTTTTGACCCTGGTGTGAACCGATGGGAGATTAACTCAAAGGTAAGGTTACAGTCAAAATCCAGTGCTTCGTTTATCTGGTCAAACAAACGACTATAGTGCATTTGCCAATCGTCTATTGGCATAATTGGCGCGATAACCAAGCCTACTGGATAACCACCACCGCCACGCTCTAATGGTAGTGCCAACCGTCGCAATGCATTAAGTCTGGATGATACCGATGCTGTTCCACCTTCAAACTTACCAGAAATTGGTGCTGCATTAACACTCATCCGACAGCGAGTATGCCCATTGTGTGGTAAATCGAGTAATCCATCCACAGCATCAAACTTCGATACCCAACGTAGATGTACATTGGTACGAGTGCCAAAGTAACGGATACATTCAGCAAGACTTCCAGTTAAATGCTCAATACCCAATGGGTCAGTGTAACAGCTAACTTCAAAACTCGTGGTTTTCCCCTGTTGCTCGTAGTTCGCTAAGTTCTCTAATATCTGCGGTAGGTTAGCAAAAACGCGAATTACAGGTGGCCCCGATAAGCTACCTGCTAGGTAGCAGTATTGACAGTGAGCGGGACAACCTTCGGCAAGGTGAAACTGCCAATCCGCAGAAGGTGGGATCGGACTCAGGTTAAAAGAACTGGGTGGTGCAGTAACTACCGCTAAGGTACGCTTGGCGATGTTGTAAGTATCCCGTTCAGATTCACCGCGCAAACCCTTCAGGCGGTTCTGTGATAGTTCTTCTATTCGTAAGTTGAGTGACTGCACACGTTTAAGAATCTGCTGCCCCCAATCTTCATCTAGGGCAGCAGGTGTAAACAATACCCGTTCAGGTATCCACAACCTTGGCGATCTTTTTTGTGTCTCTGATACTGAAACTTGGTCTGTAATTGTATTCAGCAATATCGTTCTCCGTTATGAAAGTTTGCTGATTTCTGCAATTAATTTTCCAGGACTTGCTTAATTCGTCGCTCTAACAAATCAAGATCCAAACTGCCTTCATCACGGTTAATTCGACGCACAGTGGAATTAACATTAGCTAAATTAACCAATAAATCTTGAAGAATTTCTTGCTGCTGACGGGCTTGAGTAACCTCGCCTGGCTCTTGTACTAAATCACGCACGATGGTATCTTCAGCGCGAGAGGCGATAATTGGATCACTTTGTCCTTGAATGTGAACAAAGGTTCGTCGCCCTGGTCCTCGCTCTTCTTCTATTGGTATAACTGCTGTTATTTGGTCAGAACGCACATATTTGCCAAATCCCAAATGGACTAGCTCTGATGAGAGTATTTTCATATAATTGAAGCGTTATTTTTATGTCTTACTTATATTATAAAATCTAGAAAAGTGACTTGAAGTCATAGAACATAGGGGTTATACCCAATTCAAAGTAGTAGTTTCCTTTTTCAATTGCGGTGATGCCAAGGTCATGAATGTATATCAATAAGAATTCTTTAAAACTACTTCAGCCCTAATCCAAGCGTATTGATATTTCAGCTTATGCAAGCAGATCATCTTAGCTACGGCAAATTTATCAAGTGATGACAAAATCAAATAATTGATGCGCCATTTCTAATTTAGAACAAGGTGCGATCGCTAGCTGCCGTCCTTGACTATCTAAAAATATTGCTTGATTGTTATCACTACCAAAACCACTATCAGGTTGATCGATGGGATTAGCAACAATCACATCCAATTTTTTATTCTGTAATTTTTCTAGCGCAGGCTTGACAATATCCCCAGTTTGTGCAGCAAAACCAATTAATATCTGATGCGGCTGTTTGAGTTGTGCTAACTGGGCGATTATATCTGGTACTGGTTCCAGAGGTAAAGCTTGGGGGAGCGATCGCTTAGGCAATTTCTCTGTACTATAATCTCGTGGCTTCACATCTGCTACGGCTGCTGACATGACAATTACATCAGCGTTGGGTAAACATTCCAGCATGAGGTGCTCCATTTGTTCGGCACTAACAACAGGGATTGCTTGCACTCCCAATGGTACATCCCAATTAGCTAGGCCATATACTAAGGTGACGTTTGCCCCTCGGTGAAGTGCGGCTTGAGATAGCGCCAATCCCATTTTACCTGTGGAAGGATTACCAATAAACCGCACTGGGTCAAGATACTCTCGCGTTCCCCCAGCACTAATTAACACTCGTTTACCTGCTAAATCTCGTTTACCTTGAGTGTGTAACAACGATTGGATGTGAGCCAAAAT
The DNA here is from genome assembly GCF_054880495.1 of Nostoc sp. Lineage (NCBI taxonomy): Bacteria > Bacillati > Cyanobacteriota > Cyanophyceae > Nostocales > Nostocaceae > Nostoc > Nostoc sp. The sequence goes on along the minus strand of NZ_JBTYKD010000233.1, from coordinate 35,398 downwards.
TTCTGGAGGTTCTGCTAATCTACCAGCACCGATGCGATCGCACGCTAATAAACCCGATGCTGTACTCATTCCATGATATCGGCTATCTGTCAATAGCTGTTGCCAATTCCGTTGCACTGATCGCTGTTCCCACATATCCGTATTCATTGCGGGTACTAACAGCACAGGACAAGTAGAAGCCAGCACGGCATTTGTGAGTAAATTATCAGCCATCCCGTAGGCTAACTTTGCTAATGTATTAGCTGTCAAGGGAGCAATTACTATAACATCTGCCCATTCGCCCAAGTCAATATGCAACGGACGAGAGTGAGTTGGTTGCCAAAAATCATCATCTGTGTAGGCGGGATGACGAGATAGGGTGGCTATTGTCAGAGGCGTGATAAATTTTTGCGCCGAACGGGTGAGGATGACTCGAACTTCCACCCCGGTTTTAAACAGCGTCGAAACCAATTCACAAATTTTGTAGGCGGCGATACCGCCACCTACAGCAATTAGAACCCTGTTCAATTTTGGATTTTGCGTTCGCGTAGCGTGTCGGAGACAAAAGTTGTAACGAGGGTTTCCCTCCGTGGCAAACTTTTCAAGACGGATTTTGGATTTAAGGCAGATTGCATTGGTACTTTCGGATTAAGCAAGTGATATATTAACCCTGATAATCTTTGATTGTAGCCAGTTGACCCCAATCTAAAATCTAAAATCTAAAATTGCTACGCTTCATCGTAGGGTTCCAAGTCTAAGAGGTAGATATAGGGTTCAACTAACTCTGGACGCTGAAATGCGATCGCTCGCAATAGATGCCAATCATTTAAACCCTCAAAAGCATTGCTATAATTATCCAGTTCCAGACGTGTCGCTAGTTCTTCTACTTCTGCCGCAGTCATGGCAGCAATTTCTTTTTGGGAAATGCTTAGAGTTGTCATAATGCTTGCCCCTCTCTTATGCAGCAATCGCCTTCAGCATGGGTTAAGTTGCGTTAAACGCACCCACCCAATATATATTACTCATTAGAAGTCATTAATTTTGTGAAAATTGTCAGAATTTGTACCAGAATTTATAAAAAATTCGTAATGCTGACTAACCAATTGTATTTACAACGAAATTCCGTAGTACCTCTAAGGTTTGCGGATGTATTTCATGCCCCATGTCAAATTCGTGGTATTCTACCGCCACTCCTAGAGACTTGAGAGTTTCTCGTGCCTTCCACGCGGCTTTCAGTGGGACAACTTCATCATATCTCCCGTGGGTGATTAAAGTTGGCCCAATCCCGCTTTTAGCTACTGTTATTGCGTCTGGATGTAGATACCCGCTCATCACAACTAAACCTGCTAGGGGCAATTTTGAGCCGACATCTAAAGTCATTGCTCCGCCTTGAGAAAATCCACTTAAAATGGTGCGTGATAAAGGGACGCCAGTGCTACTTTCTAAAGATTCTAAGAAATCTGTTAGTAGTTGCCGACTTTCTGGCAACCCTTCATACATATTCTCCACCCGCAGGTCATACCATGCCCTCCCTACAGGGGAATAGGGATAAGGATAAGGTGCATTGGGTAATACAAACTGGTAATCAGGTAAGTTGAGCAAGGGTAATAAAGATGCGACATCCTCAGCATTAGCACCCCAACCATGCAAAGTGACAATTAAGCCTGCGGGGGGTTGAGAAGTTGCAGGAGGAACGGTGAGAAATTGTAAAGACAGAGGTTTACTCCTAAAATTATACTCTTCTAATAGATCCTATCTCTTCAAGCAGACTTAGTATTTAATGCTTGTTCAAAGAATGCGATCGTTGTTAAGGGAATTTATGGAAGACAGAAATTGGCAGTTTTGAGTTAACAGCGAATCATACTCAAGCTCGTCTAATCACTTCCGATATGTCATTGCACTAAGCGAAGCCTGTCCCGAAGCGCGATCGCTCGCTATAATTACATTGATCAATCGGATGCGAGTTGCTATTTTAGACACCTCGCAATCCGACCATTTCCGATTTTCTCTGCTTAGAGTGATAGAGTGCTAATCACGATTAAACAACCACAAAATTGTTTTTGGTTAGTGACAACCCACTTAAAAGTTGTCCAAATTGTACCTGAGTAAAGGCACTGGCACTGCCATCTTGGTCAAAGAACAATGCACCAGTAACATTGTTGTAAATAAATCGCTGAGTGCTAGTGGTTGCAGATGCTCCGATTCTAAACTGACTTTTCTGAAGTGAACCGATTGATAACCCGCCACCAAAACCAGCAGCCGATACTTGAATTAGTTCATTAGTAGTGTTGAAGTCATAAAGTCTATCAATGCCTTCATTGAAACTATTGAAAGCAAAGGTATCAGTACCATTATTACCATAGAGGGTATCATTCCCCTTGCCACCTGTCAAGATGTCATTGCCAGAAGCACCTTTGAGGATATCATTCCCATTACTCCCCACAATATTGTCATCGTAGGATGTAGCTGTGATATCTAATCCTTCGATATTCTTGTAGCTAATCCGATTCGTGCCATCCGTAATTGCTCCAGTGTTAGTGGAGGAATTGAAAGTCGAAGTGATCTGGCTACTATTGCTGTCATCGACGATCAACAAATCGTCACCTTTGCCCCCATCTATTGTGTCATTGCCACTAATAAAGTCAATGGCATCGTAACTGCCCGGCGGGAAATATGTAATGTTTCCTATTATCGTATCGTTGCCATTGCTCCCCACAATATTGTCATCCGACTCTGTACCTGTGATATTTAATCGTTCGATATTCTTGTAGCTAACCCGATCCCTGCCTGTCGTAATTAAGCCAGTATTAGTGGTAGCATCGAAAGTCGAAGTGATTCCGTCGCCATCGGAGCTATAGGACAATAAATCGTCACCTGCGCCCCCATCTATGGTATCATTGCCACTCCTGCCCGGATCGAGCGTATCATTGCCCTTGCTTCCCACAATATTGTCATCGTAGTCTGTACCTGTGATATTTAATCGTTCGATATTTTTGTAGCTAACTAGTCTCGTGCCCGCCGTAATTGTTCCAGTATTAGTGGTAGCATCGAAAGTTGAAGTGATTCCCGCGCCAGAGGAGTTATAGCTATAGGATAACAAATCGTCACCTGCGCCCCCATCTATGGTATCATTGCCACTCCTGCCCGGATCGAGCGTATCGTTGCCATTGCTACCCACAATATTGTCATCGCCAAATCCAGCTGTGATATCTAATCGTTCGATATTCTTGTAGCTAACCCGCTCCCCGCCCGCCGTAATTGTTCCAGTATTAGTGGTAGTATTGAAAGTTGAAGTGATTCCCGCACCAGTGGAGTTATTGCTATAAGACAATAAATCATCACCTGCGCCCCCATCTATCCTATCATTCCCACTATTGCCCGGATCGAGCGTATCGTTGCCATTGCTACCCACAATATTGTCATCGTAGGATGTACCTATAATATCTAATCGTTCGATATTCTTGTAGCTAACCTGATTCGTGTCTTGGGTAATTGAGCCAAGCTTAGTAGTAGGATTGAAAGTCGAAGTGATTCCCCTGGTCGCGTAACCGGAGTTATAGGACAACAAATCGTCACCTTTACCTCCATCTAGCGTATCATTGCCATTGTTGTACTCGGAGAACGTATCGTTGCCGTCACCACCATTCAGCAAGTTATTGCCTTTTGAAAAGTGAACAATCAAGTAATCGTCACCAGCACCACCGTTGAGGGTGTTATTCCCAGAGGTGTAACGGGTGTCCTCGCGGATGTCGTAGCCTGATGCAGAGAGAGTATCGTTGCCATCGTCACCAGAGAGCAGCTGATCGCCTGCTACTACTAAAGAATCAAAACTCAAAGAACCAACATTCAAGCTATCGTCACCAATACCACCAATAAGGGTGTCATTCTCCGTACCACCAATAAGGGTGTCATTGCCAGCACCACCAATAAGGGTGTCATTGCCCGTACCACCAAGAAGCGAGTCATCGCCGGCATCACCACGTAATAGGTCGTTACCAGTACCACCATTAAGGGAATCATCCCCTTCACCACCATTAAGGGAGTCATCCCCTTCACCACCATTAAGGGAGTCATCCCCTTCACCACCAATGAGAGTATCATTGCCCGTACCACCGCGCAGCAGGTCGTTACCACTCTTGCCATCGATTTTGTCATTACCTCCCTGACCATTCACCACATCATTTGATCTGTCAAAACCTGTAATGTTATTGTCGAGGTCATTGAGGAATGTCACGGTGTTCTTATTGAACAGGTTAGTTTGAGTGGAGTTGGCATTAAACACATCAAAACTGTCGGCGATGCTGGTTTGTCCATCAAACAGGATATTGCCAATAGCTGGTCGTGAAGAAGTTGCTGGCAAATTATCCAGGTTTTCTAATTTGAAGTTTTGAAGGATGACTTTTGTACCAGCTGCACCACCTACCCCTTCAAAGGTGATTTCCAGATTGCTGCCATTCTGAGTGAGCAGCAGATTTTGAGCAGTCAATCCAGCACCTTGGAATTTGATGGTATCCACTTCGGCAATGACTGCTGCTGAGGGAATTACGCCTTTACCTACGCCACCGAAATCAGTGATAGTATCGGTGTTGCTAATCAGGTTGTAATACTGGTCATAGGTGAAGTTGTAGACAAATTTATCCTTGCCACCGCCACCAGTCAGAGTGTCGTTACTAGCTGTGATCGTATCGTTACCTGCTTTACCATTAATCGTATCTGTGCCGTTAGTGCCCAGTAAGGTATCATTACCGTTGGTTCCAATGATATTTGCCATAACTTTTTCCTACCTGAATCAATTTTTTGAGTAAATTAAGTTATCAAGTTGCAATTAGTGCTGTTGAAGCGCACAAAAATTCCCCTAATGTTGAAGTTTGGACATATTCTCATCTCACCCTTGAGCGGTTAAAATGGTGCAAGTAATGACTATAGGGATGCGATCACACATCAGCCAAAGCTCGATAAAGCTTGAATGCTTTGATTTGAGTGACCAATAGTAAATAGTTCCATAAGAAAACACGCGGTTTTAATTATCAATAGCATAGCTTTTGGGATCTTTTCCCATTCAACCACCCCCAAGTATCATCGCCAGAATATTTTCTCTTTCATCGACTGTTATCCTTGCTAGCCCAAACTGTTCAATGTGAAAGGAGTTACGGAGAAGCTGTCTACCTCCTTTTGTTGCCACGCCACTACCGGATCTCAGAATGATTCCTCATGGTCTTGAACTGAACCAAGGCTTATGTAAAACTTGAGATCCTTCGCTTCCAGCTTACTTTTAAGGAATTGATCAATGGCGCGTTTAGCCCTGCTGAGTGTATCTAACAAAACTGGTTTAATTGACCTAGCCCGTAGCTTGGTTGAAGAATTTGACTTTGATTTAATCAGCAGTGGGGGAACAGCCCAAGCCCTCAAGGATGCGGGACTCCCTGTTACCAAAGTTGCAGATTATACAGGTTCACCAGAAATTTTAGGTGGTCGAGTCAAAACGCTGCATCCCCGAATTCACGGCGGAATTTTGGCCCGGCGAGATGTTCCCGAAGATATTACAGATTTAGAAAATAATCAAATTCGCCCAATTGATTTAGTGGTGGTGAATCTATATCCTTTTGAAGAAACGATCGCTAAACCAGGAGTAACATTATCCGAAGCTGTTGAACAAATTGATATCGGTGGTCCTGCTATGCTACGAGCATCATCGAAAAACTTCGCTCATCTGGCTGTATTATGCGATCCAGCGCAGTATGACGAGTATTTGGAGGAATTACGCCAAAATAATGGCGAAGCATCCCTAGAGTTTCGCCAAAAGGCGGCATTAAAAGGATTTTCGCACACTGCTAGTTATGATCAAGCGATAGCATCTTATCTCGCAGAAACAGAAAATTACACCCTTAGCGGCAGGCAATTGCAATCTCTGCGTTACGGCGAGAACCCCCATCAACCCGCCGCTTGGTATCAAACTGGTATTACTCCAACGGGATGGACAGCCGCAACGAAATTACAAGGCAAAGAACTTAGTTACAATAACTTAGTTGATTTAGAAGCCGCACGACGAATTATTGCTGAGTTTACTGATACCCCAGCAGCAACGATTATCAAACATACAAATCCCTGTGGTACGGCACTGGGAAGTACTATTTCCGAAGCGTATCAAAAAGCTTTCAACGCTGATTCTGTTTCGGCTTTTGGTGGGATTGTCGCACTCAACCGCCCCATTGATGCGGCTACAGCTAGTGAGTTAACCAAAACATTTTTAGAATGCGTGTTTGCACCAAGTTGTGATCCCGAAGCTCAAGAAATCCTTGGCAAAAAATCTAATGTGCGAGTTTTGATTTTACCAGATTTGAGCAGTGGTTCCAAGGATACAGTGAAAGCGATCGCAGGTGGTTTCCTTGTCCAAGCTAGTGATGACGTAATTGCTGACGCCAGTCAATGGCAAGTAGTCACCGAACGTCAACCCACACCCGACGAATTAGCAGAATTCCTGTTTGCTTGGAAAGTTTGCAAACACGTTAAATCTAATGCCATTGTTGTGACAAGCGATCGGACTACACTAGGAGTAGGTGCTGGTCAAATGAACCGCGTCGGCTCAGTTAAAATAGCTCTAGAACAAGCTGGAGAAAAAGCCAAAAGCGCAATTCTCGCCAGCGATGGATTTTTCCCCTTCGATGATTCAGTCAGAACAGCCGCAGCAGCAGGAATTACAGCCATCGTCCAACCAGGGGGAAGTTTGCGCGATCAAGATTCAATTAAAGCTGCGAATGAACTGGGTTTGGTGATGGTCTTAACTGGTATACGTCATTTTTTACACTAAAATTCTTTTTTGTAAGGTGTGCAGTTTTGAAAGTGTCACTTAATATACTTGCCCTTTGATAGAAGTAGTGATATGGTTTACTTGTGTGTGAGGAGCAAGTTAAAAATAAAGAGCGCCTGGGGTGGAAACACGGCAACACTCCCAAGCGCTTTTTAATTTGTCAGAATTTGGATTCGTTGTGCAGTTTTGAAAGTATTACTCAATATACTTGCCATTTGATAGAAGTAGTGATAGGGTTTACTTGTGTGTGAGGAGCAAGTTGAGAATAAGAAATGCCTGGGGTGGAAACACGGCAACACTCCCAGGCATTTTTTTAATTTGCATATATAAATGTAAATTGCTGGTGCAGTTCTGAAAGTGTCACTTACTATACTCGCCTTTTGATAGAAGCAGTGATACTATTTATTTGTGTGAGGAGCAAGTTAAAAATAAAAAGCGTTTGGGGTGGAAACACGGCAACACTCCCAGGCGCTTTTTAATTGTGCATAATCAGCAAACTCAGGGCGGAAGTTGGCGCATTCATGGCATTAGGCGCGATCAGGTTATCAAAGGGTAGCACCAGTAGAAACAGGTGCGCCGGAACTCTGGCCTTTTGTTCTACAATTTATTGATGATTGTGTGACAGCAGGGTATCAAAAGAGACTTCTACCCCAATAAAATCCTGGCGGTATCTGAATTACAAATTAAGAATTCCGGGCAGAGGTAGTAGTATGTCAAAATAAAAATACCCGATACCTCAAGGTGAGCGATCGCTCCCAAAGCTAGATTAAAGGATTGACCTGAGCAATGGCAGACCAAACCAATCACAATCAAGCGGGAGAAGTAGCTCCCAGCACTGTTGACAAGCAAGCTCCCAGTGTGGCCGAAGAACACGCTCCTAGTACAGACTCACCCGAACCTACAGACCTTCCTACTGCCAACGCGCCAGATCCGAAAGCCGCAAACCCCGAAGATAACCCCAATGCTGCTAAACCAGCTGCTGCATCACCCAAGCGAGAAAAACCCGCAGCCGCCGCGACAGAAGAAAAACCCGCCGCCGCCGCTAAAGCCGCCAAAAAGGAAAAAGCCCCAGCTGTTGAAGATAAGCCATTTGTAGAGTTTATTGAGCAAGATTACTTACCAGCTTTAGAAAAAGCGATCGCTCAACAAGGCGTGCAAGATTTACAGGTGTCTTTTGCCAAGCAGAAGGTGCCAATCACTGGCTTTGAATCCGCCGAAGAATGCTGGCAAATTATCGGCAGTTGGTCGGAAATAGGTCAACGTCAGTTTAACCTGTATTTTCCCGAAGAAGATATTCAAGGGAAAAAGGGATTTTCTTGTAATGAAGGCAAAAAACCTAGCACTCTTGAGTCATTCTTAATTGATGAGCGCAGAGTTACACTCGATTTGTTGGTATTTGGCTTAGTTCAGCGCTTAGACGGTCAAAAGTGGTTAGGTAGAAATTAGTCATTAGTCATTGGTCATTGGTTTTTAACAAAGGACAAAGGACAAATGACTAATAACAATTAAAGTTCGTGGAAATGGTAGGTAACGGCTCCAGTATTGGGGTCGTTATCAATTTTCACATAACCTGATTTGTACATTTCCTTAAGAGTAGCTTCTACTTCAGCAAAGCTAGCTCCGGTGAACATCACGCCTTGAGTGACAGTTAAAATACCACCCTTGCTTTCTGCCGCTTCGATCAGTTTAATCATGAGTTGGTTCCCAGTTGGACGGTGGACTTGAGAAGCAACCACTGCTTGATTTAACGGCACACCAAAGGGAGATACACCCGCTTTTAATCTCAGCTTATCTTCGTATTCGTCAACCATATTGGGAATGATGAACAAATCCACGAACTGTCCTATACCGAAAACACCACCGGTCAACAGCCACAACAAACCAGTCCCGATTTTGCCATTATACAAACGGTGCAGTCCTCCTAATCCTAAAAAAAGCGCTGCACACAAGATGTAAGATACAAGAAGTCGGTCTTTATGCTGATTGTTTTCAAGATTCATCTTGTTTTCAACCCTTTGGATTTACTTTTGTTGTCTGTCTAAAATTGTTTTTTATACTAAATATGGATAGCTAGACTTACATATTGAACCAGTTGTTTCCTGGCAATTTTTGTAGTTAAACCACGTCTATCTTGAAATCTGTAGTTATTCTGTGATCAAAAGGATTTGCCCTCATCCCCCAACCCCTTCTCCCAAATCTGGGAGAAGGGGAGTCAGAATTTCAAAGTCCGTCTCCCAGATATGGGAGAGGGATTTAGGGTGAGGGCGAAAACTACGGTTCTCAACTTAGATGAGGTTTATATACTGCTGTTAGCTCCAACTCTGATTTGATGCTGTGAGCAGTATCCAACCTATAGTTATTGATAAAAGTGTAACATATCACTAGAATTGTGAAAAATTCTCAGTAATTATGCTAATCAGGGATTGTTAATTATTCAGATAATCAACCAATCTGCGATTTTAGATTCCGCAAACATTCAATCATTGTTGCAACTCTTAATGTTTTGCTTACTAATTTGTAACCCACACCTTGGTAGACTAAACTTTATACAAATGGATATTCTGGGCTGTTGCGCCTTGCCAAAGCATTAGCCTTGGCTTTTTGGTGAGGCAGTCGCTCAGAGAGGGTTTCCCCCATGAGGATCTGCCGTTAGCGTAGCGGTAGCGACTGTGCGTAGCGTCACCCAAAGGGTGTACATCAAGAAAATAAAGACGAAAGAGCAATCAAGACATGGTAGATTCCCTCAAAAAACCAGGCTTTGAAGAAATCCGGCCAGGAATTAAAGTCCCGGCAAAAGAAACCCTGTTAACACCTCGGTTTTATACTACCGATTTTGATGAAATGGCGCGGATGGATATCTCCGTCAACGAAGACGAGTTAAGAGCCATTCTCGAAGAGTTCCGCACTGACTACAACCGCCATCACTTTGTTCGGGATGCCGAGTTTGAACAATCCTGGGATCATATTGATGGGGAAACTCGCCGATTATTCGTTGAGTTTCTAGAACGTTCCTGTACGGCAGAGTTTTCCGGCTTTTTGCTGTATAAAGAACTTGGTCGTCGCTTGAAAGGCAAAAGCCCCGTCTTAGCAGAGTGTTTTAACCTGATGTCACGCGATGAAGCGCGTCACGCTGGGTTTTTGAACAAAGCTATGTCGGACTTTAATCTGTCCCTAGATTTAGGGTTTTTGACTAAGAGCCGCAATTATACCTTCTTTAAGCCAAAATTCATCTTTTACGCCACTTATCTTTCTGAGAAAATTGGTTATTGGCGTTATATCACTATTTATCGACATTTAGAAGCACATCCCGAAGATCGGATTTATCCAATCTTCCGGTTCTTTGAAAACTGGTGTCAAGATGAAAACCGTCACGGCGATTTCTTTGATGCGATCATGAAATCTCAGCCGCAAATATTGAATGATTGGAAGGCACGGCTGTGGAGTCGGTTCTTCCTGTTATCTGTATTTGCGACAATGTATCTTAATGACATCCAACGGAAAGACTTTTATGCCACCCTTGGACTAGATGCGCGAGAATATGACATCCATGTTATTCAGAAGACTAATGAAAACGCCGGTAGGGTATTCCCTCTGATGTTGGATGTTGAGAATCCAGAGTTTTATCAGCGCTTGGATACTTGTATAAGCAATAATGGGAAACTGAGTGCGATCGCTAACTCCAACACTCCCAAATTCCTGCAATTCTTTCAGAAACTGCCGCTTTACATCTCCAATGGCTGGCAGTTATTGCGGCTGTACCTGATCAAACCGATTGATACTGTTTCTACTCAAGGGGCTGCTCGTTAAGTTATAACAGGTTTGCGAAAGCTTGAGTGGTTCTGCTGATTGCAGAGCCACTTTTTTTGTCAAAGTTGGGTAGGCGTAGTTTTGCAGTACATACCTTGAGTTAAGCTGATTTTTCCATTCTGATTACATCTGGTATGAATACTTGGTGCTTGGCTGCTTCTGCTTCGTAACATTTAAGAATCAGTAATGTCAGCTTATCGAAGTCACTGACAGAAGAAATAATTACTTTTGATGCGGTATCCCCCAGAGAAGCTGTTATTTCCTGCACTTCAAAATTTAAAGCTAAAGACTTTACTTCATCTACATTTAGCCGAGTAATAAAACTTTTTTTCTGCGAAGATAGATACAGCCGCAGAAACCACCAAGTACTTTTACCAAGATTGATACCAAAGTATGAAGCAGTATCCTTATATTGGAGTTCAAAATTGTAACTTATTGAAGTTTGGGTAATTGCTTTAATTTTTTCAAAAGCTTCGATTTCTTCAGCAGTTGTTACTACTTTTGATTCTTGAGATTCTTGTTGTTTTTCCTCTTCTTCAATCTCTTGTTCTACTTCCAGTTCAATAGGCTGAGTTATTTCTTGGCTAAGTGAGCGAGTCATTAACTCTACTAAACTTCCCTGAATCGACTTTTTAACAATTGGTTTAAATTTATCAATAATTTTACCAGTAATTCGACCTTTAATTTCATAACTAGGGGCAACTGTACCGAGTTCAGCCACTAAGAAGCGAACAAATTCTTCAGAAGGAGAACGTAAAAGATTTCCTAGAAGCTGAGTCATGCCTTTTACATAAACCATTTCCTCCGCATGGTTGGTAATAGCTGTAACCTCAAAATTATCACGGTGAAAAAATTTGAGGTTATCAATATCTTTAGTATCATATTCCAGGATATTAAAAGTAAAAAATGGCTCCTTGTCCATGACATTTTTATCACGCAAGTCTGTAAAGAAACGGTACTCAACCCCATTAGTGACGATAGCTACTTTTGTTGTCAAAAGTCCATTAAAATAGCGGCTCAGCTGCCCATCATGTGCTTCAGCTTTTTGACCACGGGCTTTTGCCTCTACGAGCATAACTTTAGTACCGTTAATAGCTAAAGCGTAATCTACCTTTTCAAACTGCCCTGCTCTTCTAGTCGCAAAATCTGCCACGTATTCTGGCATTACTTCACTAGGATCATAGACATCGTAGCCAAGAGCGCTTAAAAAAGGAACAATCAGTGCCATCTTAGTAGCTTCTTCGCCTACAACTTGGTCAAATCGCTTACGTACTTGTTCAGACAGCTTGATAATATCTTCAGTAAATCCCATCTTGCTTACTCCTGGTAAATTAGTGATTTGTGATACATATTTTTTGTAAAATAGGAGTGATTGTAAGGTGATATACTAGATTGAATTTGAAGGTGTTAGCGCGATCGCCTTCCTAATCGGGAGCATCTCAATGAGTGTAAAAAGCCTTATAAAACCTCACCCCAACCCTCTCCTTGGTAAGGAGAGGGAGCAAGAATCTTGTTTCTCTACCTGGTATATTTGCTTTCACTGAGATGCTCCCTTCCTGATCACTCTTATAAAAGTATTCCCAAATAAGTATCAGCCTGTAACACTCATGACCGATTAATATTTTTACTTTAAAAAACTTCCCTATTCATCAGCTTGAAAGAATTCTGGCAATTCTCCAATTGTTTTTGTTACATAGCTAGGACTTATGCAAAACTACACGCTGTAGGGGCAATTCATGAATTGCCCCTACCTGAAAATTACTCTTTTCCCCCAACCCTAGTAGGGAAAGGGGTTAGGGAGTTAGGTTTTTCGTGGCTTTTCCACATAACCTGAAAAGTCAGAAATATGATTTAGCGTATCTTCATACAGAATTGGTATAACATAGTTATAAACATTCCCACTTACCTACTTACTCTTAAATTTAGAATTGCTGACTGGGAACGAGGAACTGCAAAATTATCTCAGGTTATGATTGCAGACGCACAGATATACTACCTGCATGGGCAGGTAAACCTTCTGCTTCTGCTAACGTTACGGCGGCTTTGCCTATTGTCTCTAATGCTTGTTGATTGCATTCCAAATAAGTAATCCGCTTGAGAAAGTCGTAGACACTCAAGCCAGAGGCAAATCGGGCAGAACGGGCAGTAGGGAGTACATGGTTGGGGCCTCCTACGTAATCGCCAACTGCTTCTGGGGTATAACGTCCCAGAAACACGCTACCAGCACACTTAATTTGATTGGCAAATAATTGTGGGTTGTCTACGCACAATTCCACATGTTCTGGAGCTAGTTGATTTAGCAGTGGTATACTTTCTGTCAAGTCGCTGACAATAATCACGGCGGCATAATTTTGCCAACTGGCATTGGCGACTTTTTTAGTGGGCAGGTTAGCGAGAATTTGCTCAACCGCCGTTATCACTTGATGAGCAAAAATTTCCGAATCAGTAATCAAAATTGACTGGGCGCTAGGATCGTGTTCTGCTTGCGATAGCAAATCCCAGGCAATCCAGTCTGGGTTATTTTGGCTATCGGCTACCACCAGAATTTCTGAAGGCCCGGCGATGCTGTCAATGCCAACAGTGCCAAATACTTGACGTTTAGCTTCAGCAACATAAGCATTACCAGGACCGACAATTTTATCTACGGGGGCAATGCTTTCTGTACCATAAGCTAATGCTGCGATCGCTTGCGCCCCACCAATGCCGTAAATTTCCGTGACACCAGCAATTTGGGCAGCTGCGAATACGGCGGAATTAATCTCACCGCCAGGCATCGGTACTGTCATAACGATTCGTTCCACGCCGACAATTTTGGCAGGTAGGGCGTTCATCAGTAAAGAACTAGGATAGCTGGCACGTCCTCCAGGTACATAAATTCCCACTTGAGACAGCGATATCCAATTTAATCCCAGTTTTACCCCGGCTGCATCCGTGTAGCCAATATCTTGCGGTAATTGTTTTTCATGGAAAGCCATAATCCTCTGGGCAGCAAGTTCCAGCGCCGCCTTGACATTAGCTGGACATTGTGCAGCGTGTTCGGCAATAAAGGTTTCGCTCAGATGCAAAGACTGCGGATTGTGGCGATCAAAGCGGCTAGTATAGTCCTTGACTGCTGCATCACCACGCACTTTGACATCAGCTAGAATCTCGCGTACTATCTCACTAACATCAACTGTAACTTCCCGGCGATCGCTGACAAGGGTTTTGAATCTACTAGAAAAATCTTTGTCGGTAGTTTGAAGCAGCTGCATAAACAGTATCTTGCAAGCAGTGAGTTCTCTAATTACTTTACAGCTATTTTCAGGTAAATAGACTACGCAGTAAAGGCACAGCAATGCTCATTGATGTCAACTTAAATAATTCGTAATTCGTAATTAACAGGACTAGTCCTTTCAAGGTGACAAACGAAGATACGTTGTTCCAGTGCTACCACCTTGAATCCTCCGCTCAGATTTGGGGATTTTTGAAGGTCGAAATAACCAATCTTCGTTCCAAATTTCACCACCTTGAAAGGGCTATTAACAGGACTAGTCCTATTTTACTTAGTTTGAAAGATATTTTGTACCATTTTTTTGTCTGCATTCTCCGCCGCCCTATCCAACTCTGCAATCTCACTGGCGTCTAATTGCCAACCCAATGCACCAATATTCTCCCTCGCCTGTTCCACACTCTTTGCTCCAGGGATAGGAATGGTTCCTTTACAGATGCACCAATTAATTGCTACCTGTGACATGGTTTTGTTTCTAGACTGTGCCACCTCTTGCAAACATCCCAAAAGCGATGCCTGCGCCTGGCTACGCCTACGCATTCCTGCTAATATTTGTCTAAACAGTAGACCTCGGATGCCTTTGGGCAAAAGACCTTGTTCAGAGTATTTTCCTGTCAGAAGTCCCAAAGCCAGAGGGCTGTAAGCAATCAATTTAATTCCCAACTCATCACAAAGGTCTTTGAGCTTTAATTGGGTGACAGGATATGTAGACAACAAAGAGTATTGAACTTGCAGAGTTGTAATCGGAACGCCTCGTGCAGCAAACTTTTTCTGCACTTGCTTAAGCTGTTTCGGGCCATAATTGGATAGTCCTACTCCCTTCACCAGTCGTTGCTCATACACATCGGCCAGACCATCTAACAGCCCTCCCTCTTGCCAAGGGGCATAATTCGCTGTAGACCAGTGCATTTGCACCAAATCTACGTTTTTTCCCAAGCGTTGGGCAGATGATTTGCAAGCCCTTACCATTGATTGACGTGTCCATCTCCAAGGGTAAGCAGCAAGCTTAGTAGCAATACAAATATTTTCTTTGCCTGAACCTAGATATTCTCCGTTGAATCGTCCCAAGAGTAACTCACTCCGACCATTCAATTTCCCAGTTCCGTAAGAATCACCTGTATCAAATAAAGTCACACCGTTGCTTACACAAAGGTTAAAGACCGCTTGCAACTGCTCATCCATGCTTTCGTCATATCCCCAAAGCAATTTGTTGCCCCAAGCCCAAGTCCCGCAACCCATGCTTGGGAGGGAGAGTTTTTGGAGAGTCTGCATATTTGCTCTTTGTAGATTGCATTATTAATTATCAGATATTAGGGACTGACAACAAATAAATTACCCAATCTTGTGG
Organism: Nostoc sp.; assembly: GCF_054880495.1. Lineage (NCBI taxonomy): Bacteria > Bacillati > Cyanobacteriota > Cyanophyceae > Nostocales > Nostocaceae > Nostoc > Nostoc sp. The sequence continues at coordinate 20,188 of NZ_JBTYKD010000233.1, read as the reverse complement.
GATGGGTATCTTGCCATTGGTGTCAACTTGAGAAAAAATCTGCTTTGAGTACACGTTTTGCCCTCATCCCCTAACCATTAGAATATTGTCGGATTTGCAAGCAGCCAAGCTTTCTCAGTCCATGCGTTATTAAATAACCCAACCTCTGGCGCTTTTAATTCAAATGAATGAGGTGGTGATTGTAGCAATAAGGGTGAACCTTTATCATGAGCCTCAACTAAGTTAACTATCCAGGGAAGAAAATCTAAGATTTCTTTTGGTAGTACAGTTAACTCAAAATCCCACAGCAAATTAAGACCTCGGCATACTTGTCCTTTTTTTAACATTGTGACTCTACCAGCACTTTTGTTAATAGCCAGTCGAAGAATGAACGGGCGCAATGGCACAAATTCATCAGGTGCCGTATAAGCGTATACATTTACATAGTTTAGTTTTTGCCTACGATCCATCCAAGATGCGATCGGTGAATTACTACTATAAGATGTACCAGTTATAATCACCGGCATATTCATCGCAGCAGCAAAGTTAGAGTAAAACTGATGTCTTAGTTCGCTAACAATATGTTTAACTTCTGGGTTCATAGTTGTTACACCTATTACAAAAACGATACCTACCGGAAGCTACGCTAACGCATGGCTTCATCAGAGACAGTTATAATCTAATTGCGGAAACTTATCTGAATATTGCTTTGCGTTTGCACTTTTGCAGGGGCGTTTCAAACTGACGCTGCTTTCTAATATCTAGAAAAATCCCGCTTTGGATACTTCTGGCTTAAATCGAGGTAAGGCTGATTCAATCCCTTGACTTTCGCCTACGATTATTTGGGTCAGATTATATTTTTATCCAAAGCACAAAAAAAGGCAGACGCCTTGTCTGCCCTCAAGACTTAGAGTTAAATTTTTGGTTTTAGACCTTAATAGCGGTTAGAGGAGCCACCACCACTATAGTTTCCTCGTCTACCACCAGAGGAACCCCCGTCTATTTTCGGCTTCGCTTTATTAACTTTTAAGCTGCGCCCCATCCACTCAGCATTATTAAGGGCCTCAATCGCTGCTTCTTCTTGTGCGTCTGATTCCATTTCTACAAAACCAAAACCTCTCACCCTACCTGTTTCTCGGTCGATAGGCAATTGAACATTTTTGACAGTTCCGTATTCTGCAAAGACCTGCCGGAGGTCATCTTCTTTAACCTCATAAGATAGATTACCGACGTAAATTGACATAGAAGGTCTCCAGAATCAGAGGGTGTAGAGATTTACATCCGGAGAGGTCTGTAATACAAGTATATATAAAAACAAACTACACAGCCGAATTCAATCTTTCATACCTAGTTTAACATAAATTTAGAGGTTATATTCATAAGCAACATTATACTTATCTGTTAAGCTAAATACTTAGACAGTTGGCAAAACTGCTTTAAAATCAACCTACCAGCGATCGCCTGAAATTTAATAGTCACCAAAAAATTCAATCACTAAATATTTTCTGCTCAGAGAATATTAGTAATTTATCAATTTTATTCACTCAAAATTTTGAGAAAGTGCAATTAAATGAAACCAGTGCGATCGCTTGTAACATAAAATTAATCTCCATCCGGCATTTGCTAACACCTTGACGCCCATGTATTGCGACTACCTGATCCAAATCCTGACTGCCCGTGTGTATGATGTTGCCCAGGAGACACCACTAGATTATGCCCCAAATTTGTCTGCGCGGCTGAATAATCAACTCCTGCTGAAACGTGAGGATATGCAGTCAGTATTTTCCTTTAAACTGCGGGGTGCTTATAACAAAATGGTGCAATTGCCACCAGAGATATTGGCAAAGGGTGTCATCGCGGCATCTGCGGGGAACCATGCTCAGGGAGTCGCTCTTGCAGCCCAACGTTTGGGAACTAAAGCGATTATCGTCATGCCAATAACCACACCCCAAGTCAAGGTAGACGCAGTGAGAATGAGGGGCGGAGTAGTCGTTTTACATGGAAACACCTACGACGATGCTTATAGCTATGCCCGTGAATTAGAAGTGGAAAAAGGATTGACCTTTATTCATCCCTTTGATGATCCCCATGTGATTGCTGGACAGGGAACAATCGGGATGGAAATTTTACGGCAATATCAGCAACCCATCCATGCGATTTTTGTGGCAATTGGAGGAGGCGGATTAATTTCTGGTATTGGGGCTTATGTGAAACGGTTGCGTCCGGAAATCAAGATTATTGGCGTTGAACCAGTAGATGCTGATGCGATGTCTCAATCGCTGAAAGCCGGACATCGGGTGCGTTTGTCCCAAGTGGGGTTATTTGCTGATGGTGTAGCGGTGCGGGAAGTAGGGGAAGAAACCTTCCGTTTGTGTCAGCAGTATGTAGATGAAATTATTCTGGTGGATACAGACGCTACTTGTGCGGCGATTAAAGACGTGTTTGAGGATACGCGATCTATTTTAGAACCAGCCGGTGCATTAGCGATCGCAGCTGCCAAAGCCTACGTAGAACGAGAACAAATTGAGGGACAAACCTTAATTGCGATCGCCTGCGGTGCAAACATGAATTTTGATCGCCTCCGCTTTGTGGCAGAACGGGCAGAGTTCGGCGAACGCCGCGAAGCGATCTTTGCAGTCACAATTCCTGAAGAACGGGGAAGTATTCGCCAATTTTGTGAATGTATTGGCAACCGTAATCTTACCGAGTTTAATTATCGCATTGCCGATGAAAAAACAGCCCATATTTTTGTCGGTGTGCAAATTCAAAACCGTGCCGATGCTGCAAAGATGGTAGAAACCTTTGAAGCTCAAGGATTTGAAACTCTTGATTTAACGGACGACGAACTAACTAAATTACATCTGCGGCACATGGTAGGTGGACACTCTCCCCTGGCTCACAATGAATTGCTCTACCGTTTTGAGTTTCCCGAACGTCCCGGCGCATTGATGAAATTTGTTACTTCCATGAATCCTGCCTGGAATATTAGTCTTTTTCACTACCGCAACAACGGCGCAGACTACGGGCGAATCATTGTCGGTATCCAGGTTCCTCCCCACGAGATGCAAGAGTGGCAAGCTTTTCTCGATCACCTGGGCTATCGCTATTGGGATGAAAATAAGAATCCGGCATACAAGCTGTTTTTGGGATGAGGGGGTTAAATAATTCGTAATTTGTAATGACGCTCGTTCGCCTTTGGCGTCTCCCCTTGGGAGAAGACTCGCTAACGCTACGCTAACGTAATTCGTAATTAAAGACATTTTCAGACGTTCGCGTAGCGTCTGGCAGAGAAGAGAAGTGCCTTGCGGGGGTGGAGGAGTTTGTGGCAACTTCGGGGGATTTAAACCCCGACTGAAACTGATCGGAGGCGGAGTGGCTCCGACTCCGCGCTACGTGTAATGGTTGGGGTCTTAAACCCTTTTATTTACGATAAGGAGGACAAGGAAAATAACGATGTCCAATGCCCCATGCCCCATGCCCCATGCTCAATACTTCTCTTCTTAGGCTGCGCCAACGACTTCGCTACTTCTCTTCTTAGGCTGCGCCAACGACGCCGCTCAGTACAAGTCAGTACAAGTGCCCAATGCCCAATTTATCGAGACAATATCAAATTCGAGTCCCAAGTATAGAAGCCAATTTGGTCAGGAACTCTAGAGAATCTGCCTGTCCGATAGCCTCTAGATAATTCATTCAGCACCTTATTTTTGATCTTTCTAACTTGCTGAGAATCTATTTCTCCATAAATTCCGGCGATGACTTCAGCGACGCTGAAAACTTTACCGGAATTTTTTTCTAACAGAGAGGTGAGGGCATCAATTAAGAATTGACCCTCAAAGGCTTTGAGCATTGGTACTGTTTTTGTCGGGGGTACGAAAGCTTTCTTCTTTTTGTTTTTGATGCTTTTATAAGCATTATTGCCATTACTTGGGGCTACTAAACTTAAATCCAGAGTATAACAACCTGGCTCATCGGGAATAGTTACCCAGTAATTTCTTTCTCTGCCTTGGGTGAGGGAAGATTGAACCCTACCTTTAACTACTTTGAATAAATTAGAATCTAACTCTCCATAAAGCGATCGCACGATAAAATCGATATGACAGACAGTGCCTATTTCCTCAAGCAATAGCTGTTTTATGGCTTCCATTCGTGAGAGAGCGTGCTGATATTGAGGTAGCATGGGAATTTCCGCCACCCCCGTTGAACTATCGTTGTTCTCTGTGGGTGTCTCTATATCTGGCGATCTAGCTAGAGGTTGACTCTCTTTTGTATCAACAGCAGAAAAGGAATTATCTATGGCAACCAAGTCTTTGTCTTTTCGTTCTGACTGTGCAGACTCCACCAAGTTGATTTCGTCGATGTCATCAAGGGGTGATAAAAACCGCAGAGAACCTACTTGGGGAAGATTTGAGGTTTCATCAGCCGCCGTCACCTTTGATATCTGCTTGTTGGCATCAGCAAAAGACCAGTTAGACAATAACGCTTCTACATGATCGAGCTGAATTCGCGCCTGCACAAAGAGGCGTTCATACTCTTCTGTAAGGCGAACATAATAGTCTCGTAATTCCAACAGTGGTGAGAGAAAGCTGCCCGCAGGTAGTTCTAATTGTCCATTTTGAGTCATAAGGGTTCAATTAATTTAAATCGATGTCACTTTTATAAGACATTGCTCTGGGTTTGGCTTTGTGAGGTGTTGGCTGGGATTTCTTCGGCGGTTGGGGAGGGCGACATCTCTCACAATATAAAGGTCGAGGTCCGAAAGTCTCGCGTTTGGTCGCTTCGTTACACTCTTTACAGACAAAGTTGAAAACACGAGTATGAATCTGTCTTTGGTGCGCCCTGACAGTATATTCCCTAACATCAACGAATTTACTTGCCATAATCAGGAATTGTGAATTGCCGTCGGATGAACGTCTTATCAATATAGCTATTCAAGCAAATCCAAGTGCATCAGTGTGTGTTTATGTAGAAGTTTTATTCAAATCAGTGAATTTGACGCCTAGCATAAAGTCCAGATGAGCAACTTGATAGTTAGCCATTGACTATCCTTTCAGCATATAATTGATGATGAGCAAAGACTACTACCATTCTTTAGGTGCAGGCGATTTTCATCCCCCTGATCAGGAAAATTGGGGATGGGAAATTAGGGAAGTATTCACTTCCACTTCTATTGATTGGCAAATCGGGCGATCGCCAATGTGTTTAATTGCCCTTGATAAAATTACCCCACTCCTAACCCCTCTTCCTGATGATATAGGGGTGATGCTTAAGGTCGCCATTCCGATCCAAAGAAAAACCGCCTCCTAAAAACAGGAAGCGGTGCGATCGCTAATCAAAGTATGATTCCAGTAAGTTTTGTCGCTCTACTGCTGACTGGGAGTAGCAGGCGGTGCAGCAGGTTGCGATTGAGGTTGTGGGCGTAAACGGCGTAAAGACTCCCGCAACTTGTTCTGGCTGGTGTTTTCTCCTTGCTGCCGCCGAGTTGGGGTTGCTTGTGGCTGTTGTGATGAATCGTTACCCGCTCGTTCACGTTGGATGCGGCGTAAGGAGTCTCTGGCACTTCCTTGAGGGCGATTTATCCTCGCTTCAGATGATGAGCCTGCGGTAATAATTTCTCGTCTTTCAGGTTCCAACCGTCTACTCAATCCAGATATTGCTGGTCTTGTGGCTGTAGCTTCATTAGATGGGGGTGTCAACTCTCTGCGCCGCCGTCTTGGATTTTCGGGTGTGGAGTTAGCAGCAGCTGCTGCCTGCTGGGTTTTCTCTTCTGCTTCTCTTTGTGCTTGCCGTTCTTGAACTTGGCGCGATCGCCGTGAACCTTTTATGGCAAATTCAGTGGCGATCGATACTCCTTGTCTACCACCTTCTGCGGGTTTTAATTTCCACTCACGCGCTTGTCTGGCGGTTTCTTCATCTAATTCGCGGTTTCCACTGGAGTGAGCAATCCGCACATTGGTAACATTGCCTTGTGAGTCAGTATCTACAGCTACTTCTACTCTGCCTTCGACTCCTCGTCGTCTTGCGGCATCAGGATACTTGGCACTGCATTCGCGGCAGGCTGCACGACCATTAACATTACCATTACCATTACCTGAACTGTTAATTGTTGGAGGTGTTGGCACTGTTGGCGCTGTAGCTACTGTCGGACGGTTTCCTACTCCACTGCCAGTTCCTGAGCCAATTCCTGAACCTCTACCACTGCCAATTCCTGAGCCAATTCCTGAACCTGTACCTGAACCTGAACCTGTACTTAAAGCAACACCAGAGCCAGAGCTACCAGAGTTATCTGTCAGGACTGGACTACCACCGCCACCACCGCCACCGCCGCTCACAGGTTCAACAGTTTTCACCGGGACTTCTGCCTTGGGAGCAATTTCCCTATTTGTTGGTTGTGGGTTTTGAGTAGTTTGTCTTGGTTGTTCTTGAACTGGCCGAATCTGAGTAGTTTGTTTTGGTTGTTCTTGAACTGGCTGAATTTTTGGTCTTTCAATCAATTCTTGTACTGGTTTTTGTACTGGTGGAGTTTCTCTAGGCTGTTTTTGAACAATTTCTGGTTCTTTTTTGGGTTTTTCTGGAATTTTTTCAAGTGGTTTTTCTGGTTCGGCAGTCGGAGAATCTATGATCGCCACCTCTATTGGTTGATCTTCTGCTGTGGGCACTCTCGTCAAATAATTACCTATGCCTGAGGACAGTACGCCGATATGCAGCGCCAGTGAACCTATCAGACTGTAAGTCAGAAAAGACTTGAGAGCCTCAACTTCTTTGGAACGTTGCTCGACAGTAGTGCCGGAAAAACTCATAGCTATTGCTACCTATTCTCACTAATTTAGCCATCTTAGAATGCATGGTTGCAAATATCAAGTAAAAAATTAAAATTATTTCGGGCAGTGTTACCGAACAGCATACTACTCCAAAAAATATCTTTGGAAATTCCCGTTTACTATCATGATTTCTAGATAAAATTATTTTTTTTGTGTGTTTATTAAATTAATTTATAGAAAACCAAAAAAGATTAAACAAAAATAATGATGATTAGATTTGAAAAATGTATAATTATATCTTAAACTTTATTGACAAAAAGTTTCATTTTCCCCTTAATTCTGTTAGTCTGATTTTGTATTGTTGATGACGTTTAAAGGCACTACATGGGAATTCAGAATTTGTTTGCAGCAGGCGGTGTGGTCATGTTGCCCCTACTGTTGTTTTCGGTGTTAGCAGGGGCACTAATGATTGAGCGGGCGAAGTTTTGGCTACAGATTGGTAAGCGTCAAAACCGGGTGGTGCGAGAGGTTTTAAATCTTTATCGACTTGATAATGTCGTTAGTGCTGTTGATAAGCTGCAAAAAAATGTAGATTTACCTATAGCACGCATTTTTCTGGCTGGACTACAGCTAGAAAGACCGACTCCAGAAAAATTTCGTTTGGCTTTGAAAAGCGAGGCGCAAGCAGAAATCCCTATACTCAAGCGGTTTCAACCTGTATTTGACACCATTATCGGTTTAGCGCCTCTGTTGGGACTTCTTGGTACAATTTTAGGATTAATTCGCTCATTTGCTGGACTGAATGTTGGTGATGTCGGAGCTAGTAAAACTGGTGCAGTCACTGCTGGTATTAGTGAAGCTTTAGTTGCTACCGCCTCAGGATTGATCGTGGCTATCTTTGTGCTTTTAGGAGCCAGCATCTTCCGGGGACTATACCAGCGACAGATAACAATGATTCAAGAGTACGGCGGACAGCTAGAAATACTGTTCCTCGATCGCTATGACCAACATGATCGCCATGAACAACAGGAGAAGTCTTATGGATCTAGATGAGAATGAACCAGATTTAGCACCATTTATAAATGTAGTACCTCTGATTGATGTAATGTTTGCCCTTTTGACATTTTTTATTATGTCAACCCTGTTTTTAACCCGCTCAGAAGGATTGCCAGTAAATCTACCGAAGGCAGCCACGGCGAAAGAACAGCGAATTCCTACTAAAGTTACGATCACGGTAGATGAAAAAGGTCAGATAAGCCTAAACCGCGATCCAATAGCAGTTAATGATTTAGCAGCGAAAGTGCGGACTTTAGTTGGTTCTAACCCAGATGCATTGGTAATTATTAATGCTGATCAAAAAGTCTTGCACGGTGAGATAGTCGGGATAATGGATCAAGTACGTCAGGTGAAGGGAGCAAGGTTAGCGATCGCTACTCAAAGACAATAAGTATAAATATTGTACATCAGAAGTTCAGTGAGTCAGGAACATTCTATATTCTGACTCCTAACTCCTTCTTGTATGATGATTACAGTGGCGATGTCTACTACCAGCTAGGCTTACGCATCCGCAATCCTGGAAATATAAGTTTAAATCAGATCCCCGACTTCTCTAAGAAGTCGGGGATCTCGTTGTTTACGAACTTTGAAGTCCGAATTGCATCATCTATTGCAACTAGTTGCGCTGATTTCCCATAAGCTTTGAACTCAAAAACAAGCATCGTTTTACCTCCTACCTTATACTATCCTAATTGGTATAAAGTAGGAGGTATAGTAAGCAAATTCCAGCATTGGATTTAAATCGCGTCTATCTTGAAACCTGTAGTTCTTTGGTGATGAAAAGGATTTGCCCTCAACCCCTTCTCCCAAATCTGGGAGAAAGGGAGCCAGAATTTCAAAGTCCCTCTCCCAGATATGGGAGAGGGATTTAGGGTGAGGGCAAAAACTACGGTTTTCAACTTAGATAAGGTTTAATTGAGGCATTGCTCACAAGTTATAAACATTTGGGACATGAAGGTAAAAGTTTAACTATTACGCCGTAAGTCTCCCACTGAATTTGGTACTCCAAATCAGTGGCGAGATATAAGGTGGTTGATGAGGATTGCATCTAATATTAATTTTTTTGCACAGCAAAGACAAATATTAGATGTATGACGAATCAACAATTATTTTCTTTTAGCAGCTTACCACAAATTATATATCATGCTAGGATAGATATTATCAAGGAGGTGATGTTAAGTGTTGCGACAGGTAGTACAAGTCCGTTTATATCCGTCACAAGAACAGCAAATGCAATTGGCTCAAGCTTTTGGTTGCGCTCGTTGGTGGTGGAATTATGCCCTAAATAAATCTATCGAGACTTATAAGGAAACAGGCAAAGGACTTACACGTGCATCGCTCAACACACTTCTCCCAGCGCTCAAAAAATCTGTTGATACGATTTGGTTAGCTGATTGTTATAGTCAAGTTTTACAGGCTACAACACTTAATCTAACCACGGCGTACAAAAACTTTTTTGATAAACGTGCTGGATTTCCTAAATTCAAATCTAAACATGGTAAACAGTCTGTTCAGTATCCTCAAAACGTATTGATTGTGGATGGCGATGTCAAGTTCCCTGGCAATATAGGGATAGTCAAAGCCAAAATACACAGGACGATTGAGGGGAAAATCAAAACTGTTACTGTGAGTAAAACGCCTTCAGGTAAATATCTTGCATCTATCTTGACTGAGGTAGAGGGTGAAAATCCTGTTATTACATTCGGGAAGATTTACGGGATTGACTTAGGACTGAAACATTTTGCAGTTGTTACCGACGGGGAAAAAGTATCTTTTTACGATAATCCTAAGCATCTTGCAAAACATGAAAAAAATCTCAAGCGCAAGCAAAAGAAATTAGCACGTAAACATTGCAGTGCCGGAAGTTGCACCAAATGCAGTGATTAAACATTTTGCTGAGATTTATATAAACACACTTGACCCTCCTTTAGATGAGAAAACCACAAAATTAATTTATCAAGCATCTGAGCAATATATTATTAACTACCATAAGCGCCATAACAAGTTACAAATATTGGGAATGCAACAGCCTGTAGATTTGGATTCAATCTACATAGCTGTACAATATTTACAGCTAAGTGATATTTGGCGATTGGAATCAATTGAAGCTTTAGATAATCTTTTTTGCGAAGCTGGAAAACGCGGATTTCAGCCTGAAGATGTTAATCAGCAAGAAGGGATTAAAGTTGTAAATCAGCAGCAATATCTGATGGTACTTGGGGCAGCAGGTGCAGGCAAGTCTACATTTTTGCGGAAGATCGGATTAGAAGCACTCAAGGGAAAATCTGGTGAATTACAACATGAATGTATTCCGGTTTTCATTGAATTAAAACTATTGACTGATAGAGAAATTAATCTTGAAGAAGCTATCAAGCAAGAAATGCAGTTGTGTCAGTTGCCCTTTGAAACAGAATTTACTACCAAAGCCTTACAACAAGGTAAGTTATTAATTTTGCTAGATGGTTTGGATGAAGTACCAAGCGTAAACAGGGATTTATTAGTTAGGGAAATTCAAATTTTTCTTGAGCAATACAAAGAAAATAGGTTTATTATATCTTGCCGGACTGCTGCTTATAAATCGCAGTTCAGGAATTTGATGGAAATTGCAATCGCAGATTTTGATGATGCTCAAATTCAGCTGTTTATTCAAAATTGGTATTCTTCAGAGGTAGATAGAAAAGCCGGAACTGCTGATAATTGCTGGGGGTTAATTAAAACCCAAGAATCAACTAAAGAGTTAGCTAAAACTCCGGTATGGTTAAGTTTTCTCTGTTTGGTGTATGCGGAATCTCAAGACTTACCTAAAAACCGAGCTACGGTTTACAGTGATGCTCTGGATATATTGCTCAAAAAATGGGCGGCGGAAAAATCCCTTCAAACCTCTCCCCTTTCTCGTCAGCTTGACATCGATTTAGAGAAAATTATCCTAACTGAGATTGCATATCACACCTTTAAATCACAACGCCTATTCTTATCTCACCAAGAACTTGTGAGTCAAATAAAAGAGTTTCTGCACAATAACGACAATGCACCCAAAGATTTAGACGTCGAGGCAATTGTCGATATTATAACTATTCAGCAGGGAATTTTAGTAGAAGGAGCAAGGGAAATCTACTGGTTTTCTCATGTGACACTACAAGAATATTTAACAGCACAATATATTGATGACTATCGTCAAGTTGAGAAATTAGTTACTGAACATCTTATAGATAGACGTTGGAAAGAAGTGTTTTTACTGGTAGCTGGGTTAATGCGGGGTGGTGGAGATGAGCTACTGTTGTTGATGGAAACCGAAGTACAAAAATACATTAATACACCGAAGTTGGAAGCGTTATTAAACTGGGCAGAACAGGTAACAGTTGGATCTGAAGGTAATTATCAGCCTGTGAGTAAACGTGCAGCTGCGATCGCCATCGCTAACGCCATCGCCAACGCCAACGCCATTGCTAATACTAACGCCATCGCCTACGCCTATGCTAACGCCATCGCCTACGCCTACGCTAACGCCTACGTCTATACCAGAGCCTACGTCTATGCCAGAGCCTATACCAACGCCAGAGCTTATGCCTATGCCTACGCGATCGCCTACGCCAACGACATCGCCAATGTCAACGCCAACGACATCACCAAAGCGATCAATTACTCTCGTGAACTTGGAAAATTAAAAATCTTTAATAACATCAACTTTACTGTGCTGATTGCTCAACTAGAAGCACTCAGAGCTAAAGTTACTGATGATCAACAACTACAAAAACCGCATCTGGTATTTGCTGAACACCTCCAAAAAACTTTATTTATTGCTTTTAATCTCACACAAGAAATGGTCAACTTATCTGAGGAAGAAGTGAAAGCACTCGGCGATTATCTCTACGCTAATCATCTTATTATTCAGTGTAAACAAGCAGCAGTGCGGGTGTCGCCCGAAACCTGGGAAGCGATTGAGGCGCGAATGTTGTTGGTTCCAAGTGGTTAGGGACTGACAAATAAAAAAATACTCAACTACTTCTTGTGGGGTGGGCGTCTCGCCCGCCCTAAGCCAAAGGCGGGCAAGATGCCCACCCCACAAGATTGGGTATGCTAAAACTTCAACTTTTGTTATCAATGCTCTAGTTGTAGTTACTATAACTCCAGTTATTATAAGTAAAATAGAAGCTGTTGTTACGACAACTTCAACTTTTGTTATGAATGCTCCAGATGTAGTTAGAAAGGTTGCAACTGTTGTAACAAACCCTGAAGCTGTTGTGATTACCGAAAGTCTTGTAGCTAGGAATGCACAAGTTGTTGTTTTTCATCTTCACTCACATATTATCGAATACTAATTTAAGATGCATACCATTCAAAAAAAGTCAATAAAAAAAGGCTGGGCAGGTGCGATACTTTCGGTGAGCTTCGCTAACGCTGAATCGGCAAAAGAATTTCCTCTTACGCAACTACCAATTCTTTCTGGCAAAATCCCAGATGGTTTGCGTGGTACACTTTACCGCAATGGTCCGGCACGGCTAGAACGCGGTGCCATTCACATGGGACACTGGTTTGATGGAGATGGGGCGATTCTGGCTGTAAATTTTACCGAAGGTATCGCAACCGGGGTTTATCGCTACGTGCAAACCTCTGGCTATCAAGAAGAAGCCGCAGCAGGTAAACTACTCTATGGCAATTATGGCATGACTGCACCAGGACTAATTTGGAATCAATGGCAAAAGCCCATCAAAAATGTTGCCAACACTTCTGTCTTAGCACTTCCAGATAAACTTTTGGCGTTGTGGGAAGGTGGTAAACCCTACGCCCTCGATTTACAAACTTTAGAAACTTGGGGCGAAGATGATTTAGAGGGGTTAACTAAAGGATTAAGCTATTCTGCACATTGTAAACGTGACAAGCAAACAGGGGAGATTTTTAACTTTGGCATCAGCCCTGGACTAAATGCGACGCTTAATATTTACAAAAGTGATCCGACTGGCAAAATTATCCAACAAGCCGCATACCAGCTAGATGGTGTACCATTGGTACATGATTTTGTTTTAGCAGGACAATATATTGTATTTTTCATTCCGCCAGTGCGGTTGAATGTTTTACCCGCGCTAATAGGGACAAACAACTATAGTAATTCGCTCAAGTGGCAACCTAGATTAGGAACTCAGATTTTAGTTATTGACAGGGTTTCCCTATCTGTGGTAAGTCGTGGAGAAACCGAACCTTGGTATCAATGGCATTTTGCTAACGGTTATGTAGATGCTAGCGGTTCAGTGATTGTGGATATTGCTCGTTATGAAGATTTTCAAACTAACCAATATCTCAAGGAAGTAGCGACAGGTGAGACTCACACCCCAGCTCAAAGTACACTAACGCGAGTTCATCTGCATCCCCAAACTGGCAAAGTTACGTCAATTCAGCAACTATTAAACCGACATTGTGAATTTCCGAATGTACCACAGCAAAACGTGGGGCAAGCTTCTGGGTACACATATATGTCAACATTCCGCTTAGGAACAGATATTAGCCAAGAACTAGTAAATGCGATCGCCCGCTTCGACTACAAAACCGAAACCCTCACCGAAGCAGACTTAGGAGAAAATCGCTATCCTTCCGAACCCATCCCCGCCCAAGACGCCCAAAACCCTGAACAAGGTTGGGTGCTAACCGTTGTCTACGATGGTAATTCTCATAGTAGCGAAATTTGGATATTTGATAGCGCTCGCCTAGACGCAGAACCAGTTTGCAAACTAGGATTACCCAACGTCATACCCCACAGCTTCCACGGCACATGGAACCCAGCCCAATAACCCCTCAGCGTTCCTCTGCGTTAAAAAACTATTGATCAGACATAATTAATCGCATCTAATCAATCAATGCAAGCTGCTAATTATATTGATATCGTAACATATCTAATGTGTTATCAATTTTTTCAGCTTGTTCTTTATTGGGTTTAATTTTGTATTGGTAAGATGTTTTCATTTTATTTCTTTGTTTTCGACCGCTAAATAGTATAACATAAATGTAAAGACGATGTAGAGATAAATGGATTTTTTCAGAGTATGAAGAAGAGAGTAGTATTTTAACACTATCCTCTATTCAATTTCAAATTCCTCTATCAGATATTTATGATAAAGTTGACTTTGAGGCTAAAGAATAACCTCACTCTAACTGGTTAACTAAGCAACATGACCACTTCTAAACGCCATTACCACATTACTACCTTCGGTTGTCAGATGAATAAAGCTGACTCAGAGCGCATGGCTGGCGTTTTGGAAGACATGGGCTTTGAGTCGTGCGAAGATCCGAATAATGCAGATGTGATTCTCTACAATACCTGCACAATTCGGGATAATGCCGAGCAAAAGGTATATTCCTACCTCGGCAGACAGGCGAAGCGTAAACATGAGCAGCCTAATTTAACCCTGATCGTTGCTGGTTGTGTTGCCCAGCAGGAAGGGGAAGCGCTATTGCGGCGAGTCCCAGAATTAGACTTAGTAATGGGACCACAACACGCCAACCGTCTTAAAGATTTGCTAGAGTCAGTGTTTGACGGCAACCAAGTTGTGGCAACCGATTCGGTTCATATTATTGAAGATATCACCCAGCCGCGACGAGATAGTAAAGTCACAGCTTGGGTAAATATAATTTACGGCTGTAACGAACGCTGCACCTATTGCGTCGTTCCGAACGTGCGCGGTGACGAACAATCTCGCACACCGTCAGCTATCCGGGCTGAAATAGAAGAATTAGGACGCCAAGGTTACAAAGAAGTTACTCTACTCGGTCAAAATATTGACGCTTACGGCAGAGATTTGCCAGGAACAACGCCAGAAGGTCGGCATCTGCACAACTTCACAGATTTACTTTATTATGTGCATGATCTGCCGGGGATTGAAAGATTAAGATTTGCTACTAGTCATCCTCGTTATTTTACAGAGAGATTAATTAAGGCTTGTGCTGAGTTGCCCAAAGTCTGCGAACACTTCCACATTCCCTTTCAATCTGGGGATAATGAACTTTTAAAGGCGATGTCGCGAGGTTATACCCATGAAAAATATCGCCGGATTATCGATACCATTCGGCGGTATATGCCAGATGCTTCAATTAGTGCTGATGCGATTGTCGGTTTTCCTGGGGAGACAGAAGCACAGTTTGAAAATACTCTCAAACTGGTGGAAGATATTGGCTTTGATATGTTGAATACAGCAGCATATTCGCCGCGTCCAGGGACACCTGCGGCTTTGTGGGACAATCAACTGAGCGAAGAAATTAAAAGCGATCGCCTGCAAAGGCTCAATCATTTAGTAAACTTGAAAGTAGCAGAGCGATCGCAACGTTACTTTGGACGCATTGAATCCGTTTTAGTAGAAGACCAAAATCCAAAAGATCAAACCCAGGTGATGGGACGCACTGGGGGTAATCGTCTGACATTCTTCAGTGGCGACATCAAAAAATTGCAAGGGCAGTTAGTAAAGGTAAAAATTACCGAAGTTCGCCCTTTTAGTTTGACAGGTGAACCAGTTGAAATCAAACAAGCCTTGTCTGTCTAAGAAAATGTTATGAACTAAAAATGTGATAAATCTTGCAATAATGCTTAAGTTGCAAGAAGTTTTTAGTCGTGTTTGTGAGAAAAGAAAATGTATTTTGATAGAATTCAATGGAGAAGAAAACCATGTTCATTTATTGGTAGACGCTCATCCAGACAACAACATTTCGCAACTGATTAGTTCTCTGAAATCTGCATCAAGCCGTATAGTTAGAAAAGAATTTGAAACTTATCTAAAACAGTTTTATTGGAAAAAAGAAGATCCTAGCTTTTGGACAGATGCATATTGTGTGATTTCAACAGGTGGCGCACCACTGGAAATAGTAAAAGAGTATATACGATCTCAAGAAAATCCGAAAAGCTAATGTTGTCAAAAACTCAACTGCCCTATCACCTGTTTTACCAAAGGTAATATGAGCGTGATAGGGCGTTTCGTTTTTGACTCGCTTACATCCCCACCCTATAGAGCAGGGCTGTTTCATCCCCTAAAAAGCGGTGGTTTACAAGCGTTTCAAGCAAAAAAATCAGGTAACTAGAAAATCTGATTAGACAAGGAAATGGCATTTGTACTTAAATTTATCCGTTGAACTGGTAATTTTTCTTTTTCCCACTTCCCTAAATTTATCGCTCATACTCTTGACAAAATCATGACCTTATCGAATGAAACAGCCCTGCCCTATAGAGGGATGGAGAATTACGCGAAACTGTTAATCATATTATCCCTCAGTTTTAATACTGAAACATTAAATCAATGCCTTATTTTATACTTTGGAATGTATACGTGTAAATACTAAAGGAAAGAATTACTGATATCAAAGTTTTACAATAATTATGAGTTTTAATACTAAACATACCCGATAAAAATTATCGGGTATGTTTGACTGGTATTTTTGCTCGTGTTACTATTCAGGCAATAGCGACAGAGAAACAGGGAAAGCTAGTTTATGACTCAGGCAATCACAACCCAAACCAAAGCCAGCACTGCCTACTTTCAAGCCTTGAAATGTAAGGAATGTGGTGCAGAATATGAACTCAAAGCCACTAATGTTTGTGAGTTATGCTTTGGGCCGTTAGAAGTTAAGTATGACTACAGCGCCCTACGGCTAACTGTCAGTCGTGAAACAATTCAAGCCGGTCCCAATTCAATTTGGCGCTACCGTCCCTTTTTGCCTGTCGCAACTGACAATGTTATAGATGTGGGAACGGGTATGACTCCCTTGGTTCGTTCCCACCGTCTTGCCCGCCGCCTGGGTCTAAATAAGCTTTATATAAAAAATGATGCCGTTAATATGCCCACCCTGAGCTTTAAGGATCGGGCAGTATCAGTTGCTCTGACTCGGGCGCGGGAATTGGGTTTTACCACTGTTTCTTGTTCAAGCACAGGTAACTTAGCAAATTCTACAGCTGCGATCGCAGCTCATGCCGGTTTAGACTGCTGTGTATTTATTCCCGCAGATTTAGAAGCCGGTAAAATTCTCGGTAGCCTAATCTATAGCCCTACCGTCATGGCTGTTCAGGGGAACTACGATCAAGTAAATCGCCTCTGTTCGGAAATTGCTAATACACACGGTTGGGGTTTTGTCAATATAAATCTCCGTCCCTACTACTCTGAAGGTTCTAAAACACTTGCCTTTGAAGTTGCAGAACAACTAGGTTGGGAATTACCCGATCACGTCGTTGTTCCCCTTGGTTCTGGTTCACTATTTACAAAACTTTACAAAGGTTTCAACGAATTTGTCGAAATCGGGTTGGTGGAAGGTAAAAAAGTCCGTTTTAGCGGCGCTCAAGCAGAAGGTTGTTCGCCCATCGCCCAAGCCTTCAAAGAAGGACGCGACTTTATTAAACCAGTCAAACCGAATACAATTGCGAAATCTATTGCGATCGGCAACCCAGCAGACGGCATTTATGCTGTAGAGTTAGCCCAGAAGACTGGCGGTAATATTGAATCAGTCAATGATGCAGAAATTATTGACGGCATCAAACTGCTGGCAGAAACCGAAGGCATCTTCACAGAAACAGCTGGTGGTACAACCGTTGCCGTCCTGAAAAAACTGGTAGAAGCTGGCAAAATTGATCCAGATGAAACTACCGTGCTTTACATCACCGGCAATGGTCTGAAAACACAGGAAGCTTTACAAGGCTACGTTGGCGAACCTTTGACAATTGATGCTAAAATAGATAGTTTTGAACGTGCTCTAGAGCGATCGCGTACTCTCGAACGCTTGGAATGGCAACAAGTCCTCGTTTAGTTATGAGTTATGAGTTTTTTATTCATAACTCCTGACTCCTGACTCCTAACTCCTAATTTTGTATTTCTATGGCTGTAAAAGTTTTAGTTCCTACGACTCTTCAGAGTTTTACTAATAATCAAGCTACTCTAGAATCCAACGGTAGCACCATTGCTGAATTGTTGGACTCCTTAGAGCAAAGCTTTCCTGGTATTAAATCGCGGTTGTGCGATGAAGAAGGCAAACTACGTCGATTTGTAAATTTTTACGTCGATAGCGAAGATATCCGCCATTTAGATGGTATTAATACAACCCTGAAAGATGGCGATGAAGTAAGTATTGTCCCAGCTGTCGCAGGTGGTTAATACAGAGAATAGCAATTGACACTCCCCAGCCATAAATGGCGGGGATTCCAGCGTCACTGACGTTCCTTGCTTTTACAGGTCTTCTCCCAAGGGGAGACGCCAAGGGCGATGCGACCAATAGAAGTAGAGGAAACATCTCGACTGGCGTTACTTTGGATCTGCCCAACCCTAGCGCTTGCACGACGTGACGTACCTACATCGCCTGAGTACAGGTCGGTGTAGGCTTCTCAGAGACTCTTCGATGAAGACATAATCTGAGCTTTAAGATCGTGCGTCCCACGATTCTTTATGTTTAGAGAAGCGTTCAAATCTCTGCACAAACTGACCTTACAATTAGGACAGTTATGGACTCTTTCAGATAGTACTTTTGTTACTTTTGTACCACAGATAGAACATTCTTGACTTGTACCATTTGGGTTTACAGCAATAACTCTCAGTCCAGCATTTTCGGCTTTGACGGTTAGTATTGAAATAAATTGACCCCATCCGGCATCGTTTATACTTTTAGCTAATCGTGTTTTAGCCAGTCCTTTTATATTTAGTTTTTCTACTGCAATAACATCATACTTTTTGAGTAAGTTGTTAGCAGTCTTGAAATGAAAATCTTTTCTCGTATCTGCTACTTTTTTATGTTGTGTAGCTAGTTTTTTAATCGCTTTCTTTCTTCTATTAGAACCCTTTTTTCTTCTATAAACTCTACGCTGTGCTGACTTAAGAGTGCGTTCGGCTTTACGTAAAAGTTTAGGAGCAGCAATTCGGCTATTATCCGATGCAACATAAAAATCGATTAACCCAACATCAATACCGACTATGTTATCTGAGTCAAAATCCGGCTTGACGGTCGGCACAGTTTTATCTTCTAAGCTCAAAGTCACATAGTAGCCATCTGCTTTTTTGGTAATAGATACGGTTTTAATCTCAAAGCCATCTGGTATTTGACGATGAACGATTACTTTGACAGCGCCTATTTTTGACAGTGTTATTTTAGCTTTTTGAAAATGCTCCTTTTTGAATTGTGGATAGGTGAAAGTTTTATATCGACCTTTGCTTTTAAATCTCGGTTTGCCACTACGCTTGCCGTTAGCATCTCCTTTTAGCCAACGGTCAAAAGCAATCTCAACTTTTTTTGGTACTTCTTGCAACACCTGAGAATGAATGTCTTTGTACCAAGGGCGGTCTTTTTTTAGTTGGGTTAGCGTTGCTTGTTGGCTAAAACGATTAGGTTTATCTTTTAGTTCAGGGATATGGCAAACAATTAGAGAACACCTATCAATAGGACAACGATTATTCTCATACCAATCAAACCTTTGAGCAAGCTGATAATTGTACTGACAACGTAACATATCTAAGGTATTGTCAATAATTTCAGCTTGCTTTTTAGTTGGTTTTAATCGGTACTGGTAGGATGTTCTCATTTTATTTTTTTTGTTTCGATCTATTGCTATGATAACTTAAATAATTCGTAATTCGTAATTCGTAATTCGTAATTAAAGACATTTTCAGACGGGGATTTAAACCCCGACTGAAACTGATCGGAGGCGGAGTGCCTCCGACTCCGCGCTACGTGTATACGTAGGGGTCTTAAACCCTTTTATTTACAATAAAGGATAGCCAATAAACACCCAGCATGAAAAATAAAAGACTAAGCCTAAGAATCAGCGAAAGAAGAATGATCCTCCTACAAACTTATGCTGCGACTAAGGACAAGACTATTACATCTTTAGTAGAAGACTGGATAGATTCTCTCAATTCAGAAAAAGTTCGTTCGTCATCGACCAACATTTCTAATTGAACTACGTTCAATACCGCTTGTTGGTCAACTCCTTACTCACGCGCATTCATCACAACACTGAATTGGGTACAATTTCAGTGTGAGACTTCTGCTGATTAAGTTAAAATTACTTTGGCAGCATTTACATCGTGTTGCTCAATATGTCCGCAATGTGAACAAGAATGTGTCCGAGTGCTTAAAGATTTCTGGACTCTGGCACCGCAATTACTACATTCCTGGCTGGTAAAATGGGGAGGAACTGCAATAATTTCCCGGACATACTTTTCTCCAAAGTATTCGAGCCACTGGCGAAAATTGTACCAAGAAGCGTCCGTTATGCTCTTGGCTAGTTTATGGTTTCTCACCAAGCCGGAAATATTTAAATCTTCCAAGACGACCTTAGCCTTAGCCAGGGTTACAGCAATTTTCAGGTAATTGAACCACAAACTGCGGTAGGCTGGGAAGGGAGTTATTGTTAGATCCGATGCCAATATCTTACTCAGGAGATT
>NZ_JBTYKD010000232.1:0-2669 GCF_054880495.1 Nostoc sp. | reverse complement strand
GTAGAGAAGTCGTTGGCGTAGCCTAAGAAGAGAAGTATTGGGCATTGGGAAAACACTTTCTTTCTTCATCCCCTTGTCTCCCTTGTCTCCCTCATCTCCCCACTCCCCACTTTTCCCATCTAAAATCTAAAGTTAATGCGCTCTTGACGTACATACATGACTTTACCTTTTCGTCAATTGTTTCTCTGTAGCTTAGTTAGCACCTTGGGCCTAGTAAGTATACTGCCAAACCCCAACAGCGCCAAGGCTGCTGTCAGTGGTTGCCCAACTCCAGCCTTATCTCGCTTCCAACGCCATAAAGTTGTTCGTGGCGAAACTTTGGAGAGCATAGCGCAGCGCTACAATCTTATACCTACAACTATTATTGGCATGAATCCAGCTTTGCAGAACGGTGCGGCGGGTTCTATCTACGTAGCCGTTGGTAGTATACTTCAAATTCCTCCTTACAATGGGGTTGTAGTCGAAGTGCCTCGCGGTGAAACTTGGCGAGAAGTGGCGGCAAAATACAAAGTTCGTGCTGATAGCCTTTTTGAGGTGAATGGCTGCCAACAAGACCCCAGAATTGTCTTTATTCCGGGGGTAAATTGGTCGCCCAATGGTGTTGTAACTAAGTCCCCTTTATCTACTAATACAGGTATGCCAAACCGTGCATCCCTGTCTGGATATCCTTTGCCACAATTGGCAACAATCGGATTAGCTTACGGCTGGCAAATTAATCCGGCGACAGGTCAAGTTTTTTTCCATAGTGGTGTTGACTTATTAGCACCAATAGGTACTAATGTGCAAGCGATCGCGCCTGGAACTGTAGCCTTTGCGAATGATCAAGGTACTTATGGCAAGTTGGTCATCATTAACCACAGTGGCGGACTCCAAAGCCGTTATGCTCAACTTGAGAGTATCAAAGTTAGTGTTGGTCAGCAAGTGAAAAAAGGAGACTTACTAGGAACGGTAGGCATTAGTGGGAAACCAACATCCACTCAACCGCATCTCCATTTTGAAGTGCGTTCTAGCTCATCTCTGGGTTGGGTAGCGGAAGATCCCAAGGCTTATTTGAAAAAATAAGGGAATGGGGAATGGATAGAAGGGGACAAGTGAGACTACTAAACCCTATGCCCCATGCCCCATACCCTATGCCCAATTCCCAAATTCGCTAGATTTTACAATATGCATTCCTGCCTCTGCAAACCTTGTAAATGCTGCATCTGCCTGTTCTGTGTAGTCCACAACATCGGGGACAACAACAGGAGAAGTGCAATCTTCTAGCAGATAAACTTTTTTCGCAAGGGTAGCATCTACCTGTTTAATTTCTGTTAATAAATCGTCAATTGTCCAGGCGACACAGTGACTTTTAGCTTGACCACCAATAATGACAACATCAAATTCTAAAAGTTGTTTAATCAGGCGGATGTTCTTTTGAGCAAGTGGACGTTGCTCAAAATCTTCCAACACCTCTGGACGTAATATGGAATAGTTTTCTGTTAAAGGATTTTCACCTTTAATTTCAAATTGCGTTTGACTCTGACGTGCAATGCCGTGGAAAAATATTGCTTCTTCTACGGATGAAACTAAAGCATGACCAATACCACCCAACATAGAATGATAAGGCCAAACAATGAGAGGATATTTCCCATCCTGACTTAGTTGCTTGACGTAATAGTAAGCGTGTTTTTCTAATAATTCGTAATCCCCATTAGTAACACTATCAGCAACTGCTGGGTTAACTTTCCAGATACCTTGTTCGATATCTCCAGCAGTGATGCTAGTCGCTGCTGGGGTGGGATGTTCTCCGCCGGCGTTCACCCAAAAGATTGGATGGAAGATTTGCGTTGCCGTATGAGTATCTAAAGTGGGTACGATTTTTGTAATTACTCCCAAATTGCGATAGATAAAATCACACAATCTGACGTTATCATCCACCGCCGCAGTACCGGATTTTCCACCTACAAATAATTCAAATCCAGGAATGCAGAAGGTGTTTTGGACATCAATTAATAGTAAGCAAATGCTGGTTTTATCTAAAGATGCAGGTTTGATATCATGTTGTTTTGCCCAGATTTCAGCTTCGGTGGCACGTTCTTGGTAAGGTACGCGCCAAACTGCGCCCACCTGATCGGGGTTAAAGTGTGGAGGCATAGATAGTTGGGGTGTTATTTGGGTGTTCATAATTACAGTCGCTTTTATTCTGTAATAACATCTATAATTTCAATCCCCAAATTTTATTAAAAACGTGGATTAAATAAAATGCAAAACTTCATCCTGTCTCTAGCTTCCCTCTCCTTTATAAGGAGAGGGATTGAGGGTGAGGTAAGCCAGGGACATAAATTGTATCTTATTTTTTAATTCTTATTCCTAAGTCTAGCGTTACCTTAGTAAACATCATCATGAGAACCTAAGGTCAACAAAGAAATTACTAATTCCCCAGAATCGGGTGATAAGTCTAATTTAGCTGGCGGTGTGTGTAATCTGTTGACTGAATACTATATTTATATTATGAAAACATAAATTTAGCGTTAGCAAAGCTTAACGAAGTTATCGCTCTTATGAACGGAGATGAATTACTGCTAACTTGAGAGGTAAACCACGTCTATCTTGAAACCTGTAGTTCTTCTGTGATCAAAAGGATTTGCCCTCATCCCCCAACCCCTTCTCCCAGATTTGGGAGAAGGGGA
>NZ_JBTYKD010000231.1:0-12890 GCF_054880495.1 Nostoc sp. | reverse complement strand
TACGCCAAAAAACACTTAAAAGTAAGTAGGCAACGTCTAGAACATGCAAAGAGAGTTGCACGTTGCGTAGTCAAGTCTAACGACTTAGTAGCCTATGAAGATTTAAGAGTTTCCAATATGGTTAAAAATCATTGTCTAGCAAAATCAATTAGTGATGCTAGTTGGTATTTGTTCAGGCAATGGTTAGAATATTTCTCGGTTAAGTTTGACAAGAAAACTGTCGCCGTATCACCTCATTACACTAGTCAAAAGTGTAGCAGTTGCGGTGTAATCGTCAAAAGGTCTTTGTCAACTCGTACCCATAAATGTGTTTGTGGATGTGAGTTGCATAGAGACCTTAACGCGGCAGTGAATATTCTAAATCTTGCAAAAGCTAGGGACGGGCAGCCCCAAAGTAACGCTAATGGACTAGTAACCTCTACGCTACTTGACGAAAGTCTGGTAAAGCAAGTAACTAGGATGAAATTAGAATCCCCTCGGCAATAGCTGCGGGGAGTGTCAAACCACCGTTGTTTGAAAGAAGCGGTTGGCGGGGCGTGCCAGTCCCAGATTTTCGCGCAGCGTCTTGCCCTCATACTCTTTGCGGAAGATTCCACGCCGTTGGAGTTCTGGCACAACCTTGTCCACAAAGTCATTCAACCCTTCAGGAAGAAAAGGGAACATGACGTTGAAGCCGTCACACCCTTCCTCTGTCAGCCATTGCTCCATATCATCAGCGATCGTTTGGGGCGTGCCGACGAAGGACAGCCCGCCATAACTGCCAATGCGTTGCGCCAGTTGTCGAATAGTCAAGTTCTCACCTTGCGCTAAGGCTATTACTCTTTCTCGTGAAGAGTGAGCAGCGTTATTCGGTAGGATTTCTGGCAAGGGGGCATCTGGATCAAAACCCGAAACATCGTAGCCAAGCGCACTATTTAGGCTGGCGATCCCACTATCATAATGTACTAGGCTGTCCAAATGAAGACGCTTGGTATGTGCCTCGGCGACGGTTTCTCCCACAATGACTAAAGCACCTGGAAGGATTTTTATGCTGTCTGGGTCACGTCCCTTCGCCTGCGCCCGTCCCTTAATGTCTGCAAATAAAGCTTTGCCAGCTTCCAGATTACCAGCAGGTGCAAACACAGCCTCGGCGGTTTCGGCGGCTAATTGCCGTCCGGCTTCGGATGCGCCTGCCTGAACGATTACCGGCCAGCCTTGGACAGGTCTGGCGATGTTCAATGGCCCTCGCACCGAGAGATATTTTCCCTTATGATTCAGAACGTGAAGCTTTGCAGGGTCGAAATAAATCCCTGCTTCCACGTCCCGAATAAACGCATCGTCAGCAAAGGAATCCCAAAGACCCGTGACAACATTATAAAATTCTCTAGCCCGCCGATAGCGTTCATCATGCTCTATCTCTTCTTCTAATCCAAAGTTGAGCGCTGCGTCTGGATTGGCTGTGGTGACGATGTTCCAGCCAGCGCGACCGCCACTAATATGGTCGAGAGACGCGAAGCGGCGAGCGATGTGGTAAGGGTGGTCATAGGTCGTGGAAGCGGTTGCTACCAGCCCGATGTGTTCGGTGACGCTGGCAAGGGCAGAAAGTAGGGTGAAAGGTTCAAAGGATGTGACAGTATGGCTGCGCTTCAGTGCGTTGATTGGCATATTCAGCACCGCTAAGTGGTCAGCCATGAAGAATGCGTCAAACTTGCCTTGCTCTAGTTTCTGGATGAATCGTTTCAGTGCTGGGAAGTTGAAATTAGCGTCAGGCAAAGCCCCAGGATAGCGCCAAGCGCCTGTATGTATGCTTACTGGGCGCATAAAAGCACCTAGTTTTAATTGCTTCGATCTGGTCATTATTCCTCCGTATCAAGTTTAAAATACAGGTGCGATCGTCCCCTTGAGATAGTTGTTGATATAATGCTTCAATTCGGGAGCAACACAAATTTAATATCGAATTCTTTCCAAAACATTACTGTTATTAGATAAAATCTCATAAAATTTTAACCTGAAAATTATACTTTCTTTGACGACTAAAATGGAAAAGTTTTTACATCAATCGATAAATAATTAATCATAGCTAACAAGGCTAAATTAAATATTATTCAATAAATTAACCATAAATGTTACTAATAATCAATAAATTAGTAACATTTAAAATCTGATAAAATATGAAAAATCAATGTATTACCACGGTAAACCGCAGAGTTTAATCATTCCTTTTTGCGAGCTTGTTTCAAATTAAAGCTCAAAGGGCAGTTTTTTATCATCAATCATTCACACTCACAAGTTTCGGCAGTCTAGATATAGGGATATCCAAGAAGTAAGAAAGAACCTCGTGCCGCCAAGCATCATAAAGTACTGGCAAATCATTAATTTCAATCCCAATAGCTTTTTGACTCAAATGCCAATGATCCCGAAGGTAAGGATTGCGTCGGCGTTGGCCTTCTTCATCTGCTTCTATGACTTGTGCGATTAAATCCTCTTTCTCTGCGGGTGAAGCTCGATCAAATTTACGTTGCCACCAGTCTACAACTCCTTGGTTCTTGCACTCGCTTCTTCGGAATGTAAGGGGCGTACTTATCAAGCAGTTTGTCAAAAATTTCCAGTTCTAAATCAGTAGTCCAAGCTGGACGAGTAAGTATTGCTGTCATAAAGTTTCCTTTGGGTAGTGGAGAACAATTTAATCCAAAATCTAAAATCCTTAGCCTCTAGCCCCTATTTTAAAATTAGCGTTTACCGTTAACGATTGCACTCTTGGTATGATTTCCGCAGCAAAACGCTCCATTTCTGTGGCAAAAGGCTGGAATTGCAGCATGAAAGTATCAATTCCTACTTTGGTAAATTCAGCAATCCGATGGGCTACAGTTTCATAGCTACCAACCAATCCTGCTGCTGTACCGCCATTGCTCCCCACACCAGGATACTTAGCCATGTTTTTGAACATAACTACTTCCGAATCTACTCCTTTGAGTAATTCTGAGCGATCGTCTTGTGCTAGTACCATTGCTCTGAGGTTTTGATATTCCGCTTCCGCTTCTTCGTCTGTCGGTCGAGCAATCACAAAAGCCGACATAGCAAAGCCCAGAGGTTGAGAGCGAAACTTAGTTTTTTGAGCAACAGTCGCAATGGTTTCGCGGATGACTTCAATCGGACGACCATTGAGGAAAAATGTATGGGCTTCTTTTGCAGCTAGTTCTTGGGCTGGTTCTGACTCTCCCCCTAAATATACACGCGGATGTGGTTTGGCTATAGGTGGAGGATTGAGCTTCAAATCATTGATCTGAAAATATTCACCGTAGAAGTTAACTTTTTCTCCACTCCATAGAGCTTTTACGACCTTAATCCATTCATCCGAATAACGATAACGCTCATCGTGGGTAAGGAAATTTATCCCCGGTTTTTCCATTTCTGGCTTGAACCAGGCACTTACTAAGTTAATCGCAAAACGTCCATGACTTATAGCATCAATACCTAAAGCCATCTTTGCTAAGACAGCAGGATGAAACAGTAATGGCTTAACAGCTGCAATAATCTCGATAGAGTTTGTTGCTTCTGCTAGTGCTGCTGCTGCTGTCCAAGTTTCTAGCTGGTCAAGTTCTTGGTTCCTGGGATTGATGATATGTTGCGCGATTAAAGTTGTGGTAAATCCGCACTTTTGGGCCAATTGGATTAAATTCTTGGCTCGTGAGTAACTAGCATCACGAGGTTCAAGAGGATGGTTCATCACACCGCAGTTGCCGTAAACGGGAATCCAAATCCCATAGCGTGGTTCAGACATAGTTTTCTAGAACCTTTGTAGTCGGGACTAAAACTTTCTTTTTGCAGCTAAAAGATACGATAAGTCGATAAACTTATAGTAGTATACTATGAGATTTGCATAGGTGAGGATAAAAAACAAGCTATATCTCCTCAGTCCCCATTTAATTTGGAGGTAAGAATGTCAGAACCACGCTACGGTATTTGGGTACCTGTTGGGGGTAACTTTGGCCCCCTCAATACGCCAGATGAACCGATTGATGCTAGTTATGAACGCACGCGATCGCTAGTATTAGAAGCAGAACGTTTAGGATATGTCACCACTTTAGTAGCACAGCACCTTGCCAATCCCCGGAGTCTGGATTTAGAACAGTTGGAAACTTGGACAGCTTGTGCGGCATTGGCTGAAGCTACAGAAAGTATAGAAATTATCGCCGCAATTAAACCTTTATTATTTCATCCAGCCGTTCTAGCCAAGATGGCCTTGGGAATTGATACTATCAGTCGCGGACGTTTTGCCATAAACCTAATTAGTGCTTGGTTTCGCCCAGAAATGGAGCGTACTAATATCCCTTTCCCTCCGCATGATGAACGTTATCGCTATTCTGGTGAATGGTTGCAGGTTGTTAGAGCTTTGTGGAGCGGTGAGAGGGTGAATTTCGAGGGTGAATATTTCAAAATCCAAGATTTGAGCCTTCGACCATTCTCTGTTGCTCAACCCTATCCTCGTATCTACCTGGGAGGAGCATCAGACCCAGCACAAATTTTAGCAGCCCAACAAGCCGATGTTTATTTCATCAACGGTCAGCCGATTGAAGATGTCCGCAAAGTAATTAAACAAATTTTGGACCGACCACGTTTCCTAGCCCAACCAGTCCGCTTTGGTCTGTCAGCCTTTGTCATTGCCCGGACTACAGACGAAGAAGCGCAAGCAGAACTAGAACGACTCATGGCACTGCAAAAATTGGAAGAACAATATAAGTTAAGTGTTGCTAAAGGAGTTGACACAGAAGCCGTCATGTTCCAACTCTTCGCCAAAAATCCGGCTGTTGGCGGCAATGGTGGCACAGCCGCAGGATTGGTTGGCAGCTATGATACGGTTGCAACTCGTGTTGCAGCTTTCGTTGATGCAGGTATCGACACTTTCATGCTGCAATTTAATCCCTTTGTTCGGGAGATGACAGGTTTTGCCCAAGAAGTTATGCCTCGCGTGCAACACTTGCAAAAAGTTGGTTAGTTGTTGACCTGATGCTAAGGTGCTACGCAGTAACTATTGACTATGGACTGTTGACTATGGACTAATGACGGCAGGACTAACTAATTACCATGTGACCAATGACTAACCAAACTATTCATGTTGTAGCTCGTTTTGTGGCAATACCAGATAAAGTAGAACAACTCAAAGCAATATTATTGGGACTGATTGAATCAACTAAACTTGAAGCAGGTGTGATTAAATATGAACTTTTACAAAATCAATCACAGCCAACAGATTTTACTTTTGTAGAAGAGTGGGAATCTGCGGCAGCACTGGATACTCATTTAGCGTCACCCCATCTGCAAGCAGCAATAGCCAAGCTAGAAGGATTAATAGCTGCGCCACTAGAAGATATCCGCCGTTATTCTATTTTGGCTGCGATACCTACTATTCAAGGAGTGGAATCTTGAAATGCTTGCATACAGAGCGTTGGCTCTTTAATTCTTCCCGCCAGGGCTTGAGGGCGATGCCTCTGGTGGGCGCTTCCGCCATCGCAAGGAGTGGATTTTCGGTATAGCAGCAGTTTACTGCTTTGTCACAAGCGATCGCTTCCTCGCTTGTATTTTATAGCTACTTTCTGCCTCGCTGTTGCATTTCTTGCTGACGCATGGGCATAGCGTCAATTTGCTCAAAAATTGCTGTAGCTTTGACTGGTGTGGTGTCTTGGCGCTTAACACCACCATCTTTGCCCACCAAAATGACCTGAAAATTTTCTTGATCAACCCCAAAGTGATTTCGCAACTTGACAGCAGAAGATTTATCTATTAACTGTCCGTTGGCATAGCTTTTATCTGTTGCCAAAACCTGAACGAGAACTAAATCCCGGTCTGCAAAACCGCTTTTTTGCTGCAATAGCTGCATCTGTTGCTGATAGCTATGGTTATCAACAGATGGTGCAAAGACTAGTAGCACGCGATTTTTCCATTTTTGGGAACTGAGGTTAAATGAAGACATTTTGATGGTATGGGTTGAACCTTGGACAGTACCAGCAATGCTGACTGGTGACACGGCTCTACAGGCGGTGAAGATTAGGGCGATTAATAGTGACTTTTTCACTTCGGGGGTTGAGATAAGCGTTCCATCATCTCAAGCTATCATCAGTTTCCCCACTCTGACTCTATCTGGTGGTTTGTTTTGGGTATTAGGTAGAGGTAGTGCAACTTTTCGTCCCTGAAATTTTTAAGTGCGATGCCTGCAGCGGGCGTAGCCATCACACAAGCGCGGTATCCTTAAATCCTAGCCAGCCACTTTGTAAGTGCTAAATGAAGAGTAATTCTAGAGAATTAGAAACATTGTTGTTTCGCCTAATTTCGGTCTAATGAATAAAAAACAAGTTAAAAATTCTCCGGTTTATACTTATGATTATCCGGTTCATGATTATGCAGATAACAGTATTTATCTAGTTATTTACTGCAACGGTCAAAACATTAAATCTCTAAAAAATGAAGATGCACAGTGGTTACTGAAGGCTTTAGAAATCTGGACAAGTCCAGAAGATATTCAAGCACTCTTAAGTTCGTATGACTACTAAATTAGCGGAATATTACCTGCTTATGAAGATATAACACTAATTCTTTCGTTGGGCGATCACCTACGGTGGGCGGTTACGCCATCGCTCTTTTTCACTTGTTCCTCTAAGAAAGAGGGCGACACTTCACTAGCCATAGTCTAGATTGGGCTAGACATCAAGTGCATACTACTAAAAGCGTAGGCGCAGCCCGTCGTAGACATCGCTCTAAAGAATAGCGCCGACCTAAATATAGGCGGGCGCTATGCTTTTAATTTAAGTTCAGGGATAAAATATAGTGAAATGGATTCCCTGATATTTACTATTAATTGATTAAGCTTTAATTGATTACACAGTACTGCGACGATTTAGCAAGTTCCACAATAAAACAGCGACAATTGCACCAAGAACCGCTACTGCAATACCTGGAATGCTAAGACCAGGAGCCGCTAGAGTTAAGGTTCCTGTATTGAAAAATACACCCAGACTGCCACCAACAAAAGCACCGATAATTCCTAATAAGATTGTTCCGAGAATTCCGCCACCTTGATGACCTGGGTAGATAGCCTTTGCAATAGCACCAGCAATTAGACCTAAAACAATCCAAATGGCTGACTCTTCAAAATCGCTTCACCATAACTTTTGACATTTTTAATTTTTACTTTTTTAATTTGAGTTCCATAAATATTTCGGCTATTTCATTGTCATTATATTTATTAATTTCTTGAAATCCATATTTTTCAAAAATCTTCCTGGCTACAATAGATTTTCTCATCGTATCCAATCTTAATATATGTAATTCGTTTTTATTGGCATTCAATAATAAATGTTCCATTAATAATGTACCTATTCCTTTACCCTGATATGAAGGTAAAACAAAGTACCTTTTAATCTCTCCTATTTTATCTATTTTGTTTAATATCTTTAATCCAATACTTCCAATTACTGCGGTATTTTCCCTCATAATCCAGAAATTTCCACCTTGACTTTGGTATATATTTTCAATATTCCTTATATCCGATTGTAAGCCAGTTGGCTCAAATTTATATCCTCTGTACGAATACATTATTTCCAAAAAATCTTCCAAACTAGCCTGGAATTCGGAACTGTATGAGATTAATTCCATTTGTTCAAAGGGAGTGGTCATGGGTTACGTTGTAAATCAACTTTACTAGGGCTATTTTCTAAATTACTAGGGCTGATCTTGTTATCCCCTAGTACTGGAAATCTGACTCACTTGCTGCTAGTGGAAATCGTTCATCATCTGGTAAGTTCACCAAGAGCACTGTTAAAGCATCAGCCGCATACTGAGAAATTGCCCCCACATTGTTGATACCCCGCTCAAGTGCCAAACCTCTGGAATCAGCCTGCCAATCTAAACCCTGTTTGGTAGCTAACCAATTGAAAAGGTATGCGGGATAAGGAATACAGCTTTTAATACTAGTCGAGTAGTAATGGTGTGAGTCAGGAGATGGGCGATCGCATGAATCCTTGCTTGAATTAAACCACCGTGTTTTACACCAGTGGGACTACTAGCTACTACCTGGAGACTAGTACATTTTATTGGATTTTCAGGTCTGACAAATGGTTCAAGTAGGATCTAAAATTACTTTGATGAGTCAAAGACTACCACTTTTTGTACGGTAGGAATTTACCAGACATGGTAATTTTAACGCGATCGCCTTTGGGGTCTACCTCTTTTTCCACATCTAAGGTAAAGTCAATTGCACTCATAATCCCATCACCAAACTTTTCTTGAATTACTTCTTTAATCGGGAAGCCATAGACCTGCATAATTTCATAGAAGCGGTAAATCAGTGGGTCTGTTGGCACAACAGGGCCCAATCCCTTGACTGGATATTTGGTCAACTCTTGGATATAGATGGGGGCTAAATCCAATGCTGCTACCAATAACTGAGCTTCTTCGGGTAATGCACTAGCTTGACGATAGAATATAGACGCAATGTATACTTCATCCCGCCCCAGAATTTTTTCTAAATCAGCAAAGTTTAAACCTTTCTGTTTCTTTGCTTCTAATAAGGTTTGCGTAATTTCAGGAATAGACATCTGGTAAATTTAAAAGTGAATTAATTTTGCCCGAATAAATCTTACCATGATGACGTATAATACCCGAATTTCTCACGCTTTTGGGTAGGGGGGAAGTAGCATCTGTTTTGATGGTAGCGATAATATTTTGATGATGAGAACAAAAAAATTATGCAAGACCGAACTTGGCAGCCACCTGAATTTCTCCAACTTCAAGGTCAATTTGTCACACTCAGACCCTTTGTTCCTCTAAGGGATATAGATGCTTTGTATGCAGCTTCACACGGCACGCCAGAAAAGGAAGCTATATGGAATTATCTATATTACGGCCCATTTGATAGCCCTTCTACAATGAAAGACTGGATGGAGAGAAATACATTAAATAAATCTGACACTCTGACTTGGACAGTCTTTGAAAACTCAGCAAATATCCAAGTAGGCACGGTGGCATTATTGGGAATTGTGCCAGAGCATGGTCGGGCGGAAATCGGCCATGTGTGGTTTGCCCTGACAGTCCACAAGAGTAAAGTCAATACAGAATCACAGTTTTTGCTACTACAACATCTTTTTGACCACCATCTTTATCGCCGAGTTGAGTGGAAATGTGATTCTCTAAACCATGCCAGCCGAACTACAGCAACGAGAATGGGATTCATTTATGAAGGTCGTTTTCGACAACATATGTTTGTGGGGGGAAGAAACAGAGATACTGATTGGTTTGCAATGACAGATAAAGAATGGCCGCGATGTAAAGGCAATTTTGAGAAATGGCTTGATTCCACCGCCAAAATTTCATTAATGGAACTAAATAACGGTTAGGCAAGTGCGTTGTGGGTAGATAATCAGGGCTAAATAACTATGAAAATCATCATTTCAATCACGCTAAGTGCTTTATTACTTAAACTGTTGGCTATGGACTAATTATTAATTAAGTAGGAAGGCACAATTAAATATAAGATAAAACCTCACCTTCAATCCCTCTCCGTGAGTTCGGAGAGGGAAGCCGGAGGCAGAGTAAGGTTTTATATTTAATTTGATCCACTTACTTACCATTGACCAATGACTAACCAAACCATTCATGTTGTAGCTCGTTTTGTAGCAATACCCGATAAAGTAGAAGAACTCAAAGCAATATTATTGGGACTGATTGAACCAACTAGACTTGAAGCAGGTGTCATTAAATATGAACTTTTACAAAATCAATCACAGCCAACAGATTTTACTTTTGTAGAAGAGTGGGAATCCGAGGCAGCACTGGATACTCATTTAGCATCAGTCCGTCTGCGAGTACCAATAGCCAAGCTAGAAGGATTAATAGCTGCGCCACCAGATATCCGCCGTTATTCTATTTTGGCTACGATGGCTCCGCCCGCCTCTGGCATCGCCTAGTATCCAAGGAGTGGAATCTAGAAATGGTTGCAGACAGGACAGTTGGTTCTTTAATTCTTCTAGCCAGGGGTTGAGGGTGAACCGCATCGCACCCCAACAAAATAATATTAGCGCCCACCTAGATACAGGCAGGCGCTATTCAAATAATTTAAGCTCAGGGAGAAAATATAGCGGAATGGATTCCCTGATTTTTACTATTAATTGATTAAGCTTTAATTGATTACACAGCACTGCGACGATTTAGCAAGTTCCACAAGAAAACAGCGACAATTGCGCCAAGAACCGCTACTGCAATACCGGGAATGCTGAGTGTGGGGGCGGCTAACGTCAAGGTTCCTGTACTGAAGAACACACCCAAACTACCACCAACAAAAGCACCGATAATTCCTAATAAGATTGTTGCTAAGATTCCGCCGCCTTGATGACCGGGGTAGATAGCCTTTGCAATAGCACCAGCAATTAGACCTAAAACAATCCAAGCAAGAATATTCATTGTTTTAATTTGAGCAACGTTTTGTACTGACAAATACACAATAGCAATCCCAACATTGACATTCAATCTACCAACAGAAACAATTATTAATAGCCTTGAGGATGAACGCTGTTACTTCTTGTGATATACCCCCTAACTGAGATGGATAATTAATAAAAAAAGCTCCTAGCAGGTCTAAAGCTGGGATCTAATAAATTCATTGCTTGATAATTGCAGTATATGCATTTTTAATGATTTATCTCATCTACTTGAAGAATTACAGCAGTTTTCATGTATTTGAACCACATCTGTCGTAGGGGCACAGCATGCTGTGCCCCTACCGCGTGGTCTATTTACCTGAAAATAGCTGTAAGCTAAGGTTTGAAAGCAGATACTCTTGTACGATGGCGTACTTGCCTACCGGAGGCGATCGCTCTTAATTCTTAGAGGAAACCCTAAGCGACACCAAACAGCCCGTTGCAGACATCGCTCCCACTTGGGCCAGAACTGAAAACCTTATCACTCTCCATCCTTAAGCTCTAACTGATAAATCCGCATTGATGGATATTCGTTCATGATCCGCTAGTAATATCCAGTAGGCGGCGGCGACACCCTACCACCGCAACGG
Organism: Nostoc sp.; assembly: GCF_054880495.1. Taxonomy (NCBI): domain Bacteria; kingdom Bacillati; phylum Cyanobacteriota; class Cyanophyceae; order Nostocales; family Nostocaceae; genus Nostoc; species Nostoc sp. The sequence continues at coordinate 1,852 of NZ_JBTYKD010000231.1, read as the reverse complement.
TACAAAAAGATTGGCCCCGGTGCATAGCTTTTTTCATCACTTGCTCCAAACTGGGGTCTGGGTTCTCGCTGTTGTACCAAATAATGTGTGACTTTCCAGAATATCCAGCCGCCATTAAGCTGGCAAACAGCCACTCCATCAGCGATTGAATCTGCTCTGGCTCTACGCCGCAGCTTTGTTGCCCGTAATACCAACTTATGACCCATTGTTGGGAAAATACTCAAGGTTGGTTACGCCACTCATATCACAACTACAATAAATTAATAACTTTAAGCCATTAGATCAACGAAGTGGCTCTAACGTTGAATACAGGACTGAAGCTGGTTCTACAAGAGCCAATGCCACATCTACCCTATAATTTCACGGGAGCTTAAAATCCAATCTCCAATTGCTAAAAATCCTTTATTTCCTGCGGCGATCGCCCAGACAGTTCGGGCATTCCCGTGAAGGGATAAATCCCTTCACGGAAATGCCCTCTGCCCTTCTTGATGAAATTGTTAATGTGGTGTTTTTAGCACCCCAATAAACACCCAAGCGCCTTCAACCCCATTAACAAACTCAGGGCGACTGTTGCTGATTGTGGTGATGGTGGCTATGGGGACTAGGATTCTGAGGATTGCTAATATCAGTAGGATGTTGAGAATCATCTAGAGGGTAGCCATGAGAATCATTGTCGAATGATTGCGTTTGGAAGGCGACATATACACCGACCCAGGTATTACTGTCTCTTAAATATATAAACAGCGCCCCATCTTCCCCACGCCCGTTTTCGTCGTCGTGATTGCCTCTAGAATTACCCTGATTCATGTGGATATTGTGAATGCCATCGTCTGGCTGAAATCCCCATACCTGATTAGAAGTAGTCTGCTGAGCAGAACGTTGCTCGTATCGATGCCCAAAAGCATACAGCACAGCATTTTTTTCAGCAATCACTTGCTCCACTAGTTGCTTAATCTGTGGTTCCCCCTGATCCTCAATCGGCTGTGATGAATTGAACAAAGGGAGTAGCTGCATCTGCTCTTTGGTCACCAGTTGATCACGCACAAAGTCAATCCCCACGATTCCTTGATCTGGCAGGTTGAACATTCCATTATTCAAGCTCAGTAATGCCTCCACCTGCGGAGGCGTAATATTTGGCTTGAGTGCATACAAAACCCTGACATCAGCAAGCAGATTTTGGGTCTTCTGAGGCAATATTGACTGCAATATCGAACTGCTGATTCTCTGTCTCTACAAGAATGTGGTAATGAGGACGCTGAGACGGGTTTCTGGAAAAGAGTTTGGCTTGAGTTGGTTTTCCCACTAGAAGCGCTGTTGTGAAATTAGACATAGTGCTGTTTGACTATTGTGATAGTGTCATAAGTATATCTACACACTTGAGCAATAAAATTCAGTAGACCGAAAACTTTTGCGATGCCTTCGGCGGGCGCAGCCATCGCTAAAAAATAGTAGTGTATGATACCATTTTTAGAGGAATGGAAAAAAGCAGACGTAGCGGGAGTCACAGAACTGACAAGAATGTTAGCAAGAGAAGGTTTTCTCTGGTGTAGACCTAAGAGAGTTAGCCAACAAGCGATATCTCAACGGTTTTTAACATTTCCCGCCGAATTATTTGAGAAAGTATTCAAAGATTTATTACCTAGTTTAAGAAGGCTCTAATCAGTTTTTCTTTCAAGCATCTTCTAAAATACCCTTGACAACTGCCTTACAACCTTAACTTGTTACCAATGGGTATGGCGGAGTGGATAGCCGAGGGTGTTTTGAACCTCACACGACTAAAAGTCGCGTGATTCCTGCTTCAACGATCTCTGCCTGAATTACTCCAGGTCTTACAAGTTCTCCACAGGCGTTT
>NZ_JBTYKD010000230.1:0-5978 GCF_054880495.1 Nostoc sp. | reverse complement strand
TTGCACCACAGGTTCAAGTGCAAGCTAAGGAAATTGCGTCATACATTCAAGAGCGAGCTGGGGAAGTCACAAAATTAATTCAAGAACGGTGTTTGTGGCAGTTTCACTCTCGTGCATGGGATCGGCAAGAAAACATCAATGGTGTTCTCAATATGGCCGCCCAAATCTTGACTGGAGAAAAGGTGGTTCTAGAAACCTTGATCGACAGGGGTTTTTATGCAGATGCGAAGATCCTTTCGGCTGACCTGGAAATTAGATTTTCATGGTTAAATAGCATGGAAAACTCGCAAAAGAAGGCAGTACTGGAGTCTGTTAAAGCAATGCTGATCGATATTGTAATAACCAAGTCGAAGAATGGTGAATTGCATTATTCGCTTTATTAAAGCAATTGGATCGGTAATTCTATCCTCCGGGTGACGCTCTTAGCGTCACCCCTTCTCCCAAAGGGAGATGCCGTAGGATGCCCGTACCCCTACGGTCAAGCAAGCTACGCCTAGCGTCTCCTTTAGGAAAAGGGCTGTAGAGAGAAGACCAGACTGCCTCACTAAACAAACGGCGTTGTTGAATTGGAGTATGAATTAGAGTCTTGTCATCCTGTTAGTGTTTGTGCAGAAATTTTCTTACAGAGTAGAGACTTACAAAGTAGAGAGCGATCGCACTTCGGCAAACTACCTCGGCCGCGGTTCCATCGAGCGAAGTCGAGATACTCGGCACAAGTCAGTGACCACCGCAGACATCGCTCCACTTTCTTAAGCTCGAAAAGACACTTCATATCTTCGTTCAGCAACGCCAAACAAACACGCATTACTAATTATACACTATCTAGGAGTCAAGAGAATGTCTTTAGTCGTAAAACAGAAAGAACGCAAGGGAATCATCAATCCTATATTTACCTGTCAGCCTGCTGGGGCTGAATACGCTTCCATCGGAATCAAAGATTGTATTCCCCTAGTGCATGGAGGACAGGGATGTAGTATGTTCGTTCGTCTCCTGTTTGCCCAGCATTTGAAGGAAAATTTTGACATTGCTTCTTCTTCACTCCATGAAAATAGCGCAGTCCTTGGAGGACAGCCACGCATTGAGGAAGCCGTAAACACCTTAGTAGCACGATATCCCGATTTACGGATTATCCCAATTATTACGACTTGTTCAACTGAGACGATTGGGGACGATATCGAAGGAACCATTAACAAGCTCAACGCCCAGTTAAAGAAAGACTATCCCGATCGCAAGGTTATCCTTGTTCCTGTACATACTCCCAGTTACAAAGGCAGTCAAGTTACTGGCTATAATGTCGGCGTACACGCAATCATTTCTACCCTAGCAAAAAAAGGCCAACCAACTGGCAAGTTGAACATCATCACTGGGTGGCTTAACCCTGGAGATGTCATTGAAGTTAAGCGCATCTTAAAAGAGATGGACGTTCCAGGGAATATCTTACTGGATACAGAATCCTTCGATGCGCCCACCATGCCCGATAAGACAAGTTTTGCCTTTGGGAATTCAACCATTGAAGAAATTGCTGATTCTGCTAATGCGTTGGGAACTATTGCCTTATGCAAATATGAAGGAGGCAGCACAGCCGAATTCTTAGAAGAGAAGTTTAAGGTACCTGCAATCATTGGCCCAACACCAATTGGGATCAAAAATACCGACATCTGGCTGCAAAATATCAGCAAATTAACTGGCAAACCAATACCAGAATCTTTAGTTAGAGAACGTGGTAAAGCTATTGATGCGATCGCAGACCTTGCTCACATGTTCTTCGCTAACAAGAAGGTTGCTATTTACGGAGATCCCGATTTAGTAATTGGTCTAGCAGAGTTCTGCTTAGAAGTTGAGTTAGAGCCAGTGCTGATGTTGTTGGGAGACGACAACAGAGCCTGCACCAAAGACCCCAGAATTGCCCAGTTGGAGAAGCAAGCAGCCTGTGATATCGAAGTCATTTGGAATGCAGACCTCTGGGAATTGGAGCGCCGCATCAAAGATAAATCCCTGGAAATCGACTTGATTCTAGGTCATTCCAAGGGTCGATATATTTCCATCGATCACAAAATTCCGATGGTTCGGGTTGGCTTCCCCAGCTTTGACCGCGCAGGTCTGTGGAAATATCCTGTGATTGGCTATAAAGGAGCAGAATGGCTAGCAGATAACATTGCCAACGCCATGTTTGCAGATATGGAGAATAAGCACGATCGCGAGTGGATCTTAAACGTTTGGTAATAGGCTGAAGAGGATAGTTGATTATCTACCAGATCCCCGACTTCTTTAAGAAGTCGGGGATCTAAATCACCTACGCAACAGAAGTTTACGAAACATTGGAGAGTTATCATGACTGCAAGTATAGATCAAAATGTCGTATTTTACGGAAATTTGAGCGAACTCTATCGCTTGGCAAAAGAGGGTAAGATCAAGACTAGTTTACAAGGTAGTCATACCCGCCCCTGTAAATTTTGGACTGCAACGAAGATTTTAAGTGGGATTAAAAATGCGATCGTCATTTCTCACGGGCCGAGTGGCTGTGCTTATGGTGTCAAGCGGGCATACAAGCTGACCAATAGCCGCAATAGTGGATCACCTTATGAACCTGTGGTGACTACGAACATGAGTGAGAAGGCGGTAATTTTTGGAGGGGAAAAAGAATTAGCAGGCGCGATTCGAGAAGTAGATGAAAAATACCATCCCGATGCGATCGTTGTTGCTACTAGTTGTGCGTCTGGTATTATTGGGGACTGTGTTGATGACGTAGTAAATAAAGCTCGCACCGAAATCGATGCTGAGATCATGACGATACATTGCGAAGGATTCGCCGGGGAGTATCGCAGTGGATTTGATATCGTATTTCGGCAAATTGTAGACTTTATGGAGCCGCCAACTCCAGAACGGAAAGCACAACTAGCCGATGCTGTCAATATTGTGGGCGCAAAGATGGGCCCTGAAAGGACAGAAGTCGAAACTGATGTTAAGGAACTGGTGCGATTGATCGAAGGAATGGGGGCACGAGTTCACAGTGTCATCGCTGGTGACTGTACTTTAGAAGAACTCAAGCAAGCACCGAGTGCAGCAGTCAACTGTACTTTATGTTTGGATCTTGGCTATACCATCGGCAAAGCCATGTCAGACAAGTTCGGTACTCCATTAAATTCTACTATCCTTCCCTATGGAATCACCGCTACAGAAAAATGGCTCGAAGGGGCGGCAAAATATTTAGGGATGGAAGAACAGGCGGCTGCCCTAATGGAAAAGGAATATGCCGCAATCAAGACTGAATTTGAAGCAGCTAAGAGTTATATAGAAGGGAAGTTAGCGATTATCGAAGGACATGATGCTATCAAGTGCTTATCCCTTGCTCACATGTTGGATCGTGATTTTGGGATGCGTGTAGTAATTTATAACTTCCATCCCTGGAGTACAGAAGCACGAGAAACCAGTGTAGACTACCTATTGGAAACAGGGTTAGACCCGGAAATCCTGATTACGAAAGGGACACTGGCCTTTGGCAAGTACGAGTCCATGAAACAAACGGAAGATGAATTACTGGATTTCATTGGTGGTCTTGATGCAGAATCGGTAGTTTATTTTGGTTCTTCCTTGAGTTTCCCCCATATTCCCGTAGTCGATTTAAATGCTATCTTAAATCGTCCCAGATTTGGCTATCGCGGAGCCTTAAAGGTCGCAAGGTGTATTAAAACAGCACTTCAATATGGCTTTAGACCTCGGAGTGCTTTAACCAAGCAAATGGTATTCCCTAAAAATTCCGGGTTAGCATCTACTCAATCACTAAGCGGAAAATTAGCTCAAGACATGCCTGACTGTACCGTATATGCAGAGAAGAGACGGGGAAAATGTATTAACGAATAATAAATGAAATTTTGTCTAAGGGAGAAAATTGTAGGTTGGGTGGAACGAAGTGAAACCCAACAAACTCTCGGAAATATTGGGTTTCTGGAAAAGACTACACACTGATTCAGTGGCATCTGATACGGGCAAGGCTTAAGCCAAAAATGTCAAGGCAGAAGTCGCTACAGGTTCCACGAAACACGGAAACGTCAAGGCAGAAGCCGTTACAGGCTGCGCGAAACACGGAAACGTCAAGGCGGAAGTCGCTACAGGGAAGGCGGAAGTCGCTACAGGCTGCACAAAACACGGAAACGTCAAGGCAGAAGTTGCTACAGGCTGCGTGAAACGCATTTATCATAGTCAAACCTTAGAAAAACAGGAGGAAAAAATGTCTGCTGAAACAACTTTTGACAATTGTAATCATAGTAAAGACCCAGTAGTTGGCTGTGCCCTTGAAGGTATTGCAACTACAGTTGCTGGTATTAAAGATGTCAGTATTGTAATTCAGTCTCCACAGGGTTGCGCGTCCACTGTCGCAGCTGGGTATGATGCTCATGAGGTTGATTTCACTAAGCGGAAAGTAGCTTGTACTCGTCTTTTTGAGTCAGACATTGTAATGGGAGCGTCTGAGAAACTCAAAGGTATGATTAAAGACGCGGATAAATCTTTTGATGCTAAGGTGATGTTTGTCGTTGGTACTTGCGCGGCAGACATCATTGGTGAAGATATTGCGGGATTGTGCAACCAGCTTCAGCCAGATATCAAAGCCAAACTCGTTCCTTTAATGGCTGGTGGGTTTCGGGGCAATGCTTACGATGGCTTGGAGATGGGTTTGGAGGCTTTACTTCCTTTTATCAAAAAAAGGCAGACCAAGAGAAGGGGCAAAAAGCCAAGGATTGTAAATATCATTGCACCACAGGCAAATCTGAATCCTACTTGGTGGGCTGATTTAGAATGGGTAAAGCAGACGTTAAAATCTTTAAGGATTAAAGTACAGACGGTCTTCTCTCATAATACCTCCTTTGAAGAACTAGAGCAAGCTGGTGAGGCAACCGCCAATATTGTTCTCAGTCATGATGTTGGGTATAAGTTTGCTCGGAAAATGCAACAGACCCATGACATCCCTTTGATCCTTGATGATATACCTTTACCAGTAGGTGTAAACAACACTACTCGGTGGTTGAAGGCATTGGCGGCACATTTTAAGATAGATGAAAAAGTGGAGCCAATCATCAAACAAGGCGAACAAATGGTTGTAGATACACTTCGCAAACGAGCATTGATGATTATTCCCCGATATCGTAATTGTAGAATTGCCGTATCTGCGGATGGGACGCTTGGCATTGGACTGGTGAGAATGCTCTTTGAAGAATTGGAGATGATTCCGGAAGTCTTATTATTTCGCTCGGCGATGCCTGATTCTCGTTCAATTTTGGAGCGAGAACTGCACAGCCTCGGTCTTACTTCCCGCGTAATATTTTCGGCAGATGGCTATCAGGTAAAACAGACTTTAGAAGAGTTTGATGTTGATGCTGTGATTGGCTCGGCATGGGAAAAATACATGGCAGAGGAATTGGGAATCAAAATTGCTTTTGATGTATTTAGCCCCACTAACAGAGAAACTTATGTTGACAAGCCATATTTTGGTTATGAAGGCATGATCAATATGATGGAGGTGATTGCTAACGATTGGGATAGAGCTTTTCGTTCCAAAGAGATTAATTGGACATAGAGAAGTATTGTGTCAAGAATGTTTTGATGTCCTGATGCAGAGTTATCAAGAAGTATTGTACTACACATCTGGAGCAACGGCAGTCGCTACAACGGGGAGTAACTGCCGTTAGCAAAGCGGTAGACCACTGCTGCAACTAGATATTGCGTCCCTCCTTGGCTCTCTGGTTGGCGAATCTGAGGGCAATAGACCTCTTGCAAAAGTCCCTAACACCCCACCCCCAGCCCCTAAGAGCAGGCTCTTAGGGGAGAATTTGACGTAAGTCAAAGGCGGGGTGGGGTTCTTATTTTTGATTTATGCAAGAGGTCTAAGTTTAAAGGGGTATCCCCAGTTCCAGAAAGATTGTCGCTCGGTTGAATACAAAACATCAGGATGGAAGCTTGCAGATAATCGTAAATCCATAGCT
>NZ_JBTYKD010000229.1:0-8179 GCF_054880495.1 Nostoc sp. | reverse complement strand
TGTCAGAATTACCCGCCAATCCTGGCAACATGGCTTCCTTGAAGGCGAAGTGAATGCGGGTGAGTTTGAGTGGCATTTCCAGTGGCATTTTCGCCGGGGAGAACTTGCCGTCAAACCTTCCCAAGGCCGCGCCTTAATCAAAGAACCCCTCGGTCGATTCTTGGAGCAACAAGATTACCAGCTAGAGCCTGGAGGAGACTATGCTTTTACGATTCGGGCAGAACTTTAAAATAATTCGTAATTCGTAATTCGTAATTCGTAATTAAAAGTTAGGAGTTAGGAGTTGTGAAGATATTAATTCCTCACTCTTCACTCCTTACTCTTCACTTCTCACTGAATCAGCAGTAAGGCGATTTAAGTATCTTTCGATTAAGAGAATGGCAACAATGTCATCTATTGGTCTTGGTGGCTGTCGCAGACCCTTTGGCAATAGCTTTATTAGCCCTTCGGGTGGGTACATTTGCCAATAGCGATCGCGGGCTTCTAAAGTTGTGTAGCGCTCATCCACTAAAATAATACTCAAAGGTTCTGTCAATTCCTGATATAATTGCTGTCTCCACTGCTTGGCTGTAGTTTGGTCGCCCATGACCATCAAAGAAATGGGAAACTTTTGACGTAGTGTCTCAAGGGTAGCGATCGCCTCTTTTGCTAGCACAACCTGATGATAATATAGTTGCCGATCCAGTCCCATCACCGCTAAACCACATTTATCTCGACCTGGATCAAATCCCAAAATCACTGGTTGCCTTGGTGAAAATTCACGGAAAGTCATAATAAATTCACAATTCAAAATTCAAAAATGCAATTACAGTAAGCATTTTAGCTGCTGTTCAAATATGTTTAAATCTTAGTGTAAAAATAATTTTTTAAGTACTAAATATGATTTGTCCGTTGACTATTGCCACTAATTTTACTCTCAATGGTCCGGCTGTATAAGTGTCCTCTGCTGCGATCGCTTTGATTTCCAATGGTTGATTATACTGTCTTAATTGGGTGACAAAACGCAGAAAAGTTCCCTCTACTTGCACATTTTCGACAATTCCGGCATTACGGGCACGAAATTGGGAAGCAGAAATCAGTATTTCTAGACGCTGCTGTAACTGATAGGATGTCATGGTTTTGGAATCGGTAGTAGTTGTTGCCAGCACTGCGCCTCCCGAAAAAACCAATTGATTCCGCGCTGTATCGGCGAAAAATTCTATCTGCTTTTCTCCCCTAACGTAATTACCAGCCGAGAAAATTCGCATTACGTATTCTTGACCATCGGCAATCTGCTTGCTCAATTTCTCAATCCTATCCTGGGTCACGCGCAGTAGCTCTACATTTGCCAGATTTCCACCAGGCTCACTTAATTCCAGACTGGCGTTGCGATTGGCTTCTTGTAAAAGCTGTACGACTGCCTGACGAGAAGCACCAGGTTGGGTAACACGAACTACACCAGCAGACAGAACTTGGCCGCGAACTAAGGCTAGCTTACCCAGACGCAGGTCGCGGTAAGACTGATAATATTTTTCCAGCCTTGCAACTTCCAGTTCTAATTGCTCCTGTTGTCCTTCCAATTCTTTGAGGCGCGATTCCCGTGTGGCAATCACTTGCTCTCGCGCTGCAACTTCGAGATTACGCTTTTGAATTAGTTGATCGAGTTGGGCAATTTTTTGATCGCGCACTTCTATACCTTCTTGACGGTTAGCAAGTTCGCGATCGCGTTTTTCAATAGCTGTTTTGGCATCGTCAATCGCTTTTTTAGCTTCAGCATACAGCCGTTGACGTTCTGTTTTCAGTAGCTCAACTGCCGCCTGTAGCTGCTTTCTCTGATTGTAAACGCTTTGCAATTCAGCTATGGCTTTTTGGTACTGAGTTACAACCTGATCTAGCTGCCCTTGAGTGCGTTGGAGTTGAGTTTGAGTTTGGGCTTGTTGACTAATGGTGCGGTTCAACTGAGCTTGTGTTTGGCGTTGTTTGGCATTCGCCGCCTGTAAGAATTGATTGATTACTTGCAAGTCTTGTTGTGCTTTTCCTTGGGCAATTCTTGCAAGATTTAGCTCACTCTCTACCTGACTTTTCTGAGTTTCTGCGATTTTTAGCTGTTCCCGCTTGTGTCTGAGGTCTGTTTGAATATCCTCTAACTCAAAAACTCCCTTTCGCAAGCCTTCGTCAGCAGCGAATAAAATCCCTAAAGTTGATGCGGAAATCAAACCACCCGTAAAAATAGTTACCAGTACAGCAGTATTTTTCGGACGAAGATTAAAAAGTGAGAGGCGAGCTTTGCCAACTCGTGTGCCGATGCGATCGCCCACGGTTGCTATCACGCCTCCCAGAATTAAAATTGCTGCGATGAGGATGTATCCGGTGGTCATCTTTAGCTACCGAAATCCTTCCAGATACAGCCTACTACTTTTAAGTATTGTCTGTGGAGAAGTGGAAATTGACAATAGCTGAAATTACTCAATTTTAGATTTACCTCTAGCTATTAGTGTCATTTTTCAAAACACAACAGGTGCCGACTCCCCTTTCTCCAATTGCTTTTATGTGAACTGCCTACTTAAAGTAACAGGTTTATGCACAGTAATCTTCTTTTTGTGGATAGAAATCATATTTTTTTCCCGCAAATCTCCTAGTAGCCTAGTAACGGTAACACGAGTTGAACCAATTGCCTCTGCGATCGCTTGATGAGATAACTTCAGATCAATAGTGATTCCATCTGCACAAGGAACCCCAAAATCCCGACAAAGAATCAACAAAAAACTTACTAACCTAGAACCCATATCTCGGTGAGCGAGAGTTTCAATCATCATCTCCGTTTGTAAAATGCGCGAAGACAGACCTCGCAGCATTAACATTGATAATTCTGGATTTTCCTTGAGTGCTAGCTCCACCTGTTCAATTGGCGCTGACAGTAATTCCACAGGCGTAAATGCAACCGCATGGTAAAACCGATCCGACTTATTTCCTGTCAGCAATGACAATACACCAAAAACACTATTTTCCCGCAGCAGCGCTACCGTTATTTCCTCTCCTGCCTCGTACACCCTGGAAAGTTTAACAGCACCTTTCAAAAGAAAATAAACTCGTTCGGCAGGATCGCCAGGAAAAAAGATCGTTTTATTGCGTTCAAACGTTTCCACAACTGGCGGAAACGCCCCGGTCGCCATCTGACGAAAAACATTTGCTAGGGCTTTATCTTGTGTCACGATCATCTCCCTTCCCCTACCCAATGCCGGAAAAACAAAAACTGATTACCTAAGAATACACCCGAAAAATGAATAAAGCACCGTCAACCTTTCTGTACTTTCCTATACTCAAATTAATATCTTCATAACTCTTTGTTTATAATGATACATAATTGTTGATCCTTTCAGCTACTACTTGTTGATAAGTAGTTACAATAGCTGTATTCAAAAGGGTTTTTTGAAGAACAAATAAAGATAAATTGATAAAATCTTTAGGAAAAATCAAGAATTTTGTCATAGCAAACACCCTTACCAATATTCATTTTTGCAAATCCTGTGTAAAACAAAGACAAAACGTGCCTCAGATTCTAGTATGCTCCTAATGATCGATCGCATTAACAATTTCTATGCTAAATCTGACTGGAAAAAATGCCCTTGTTACAGGTATTGCCAATAACCGCTCGATCGCCTGGGGCATCGCCCAACAGCTGCACAAAGCCGGAGCAAGCCTGGGTATTACTTACCTGCCGGATGAACGTGGCAAGATGGAGAAAAAAGTTGCGGAGTTAGTAGAACCTCTCAACCCCAGCTTATTTCTTCCCTGTAATGTCCAAAATGACGAACAAATTAAATCTACCTTTGAGACAATCCGCGATCAGTGGGAAAAGCTAGATATCCTGATCCATTGTCTGGCCTTTGCTAGTAAAGACGATTTAACTGGAGATTTTAGCCAAACCTCTCGTTCTGGCTTCAACACCGCCTTAGAAATCAGTACCTACTCGCTGGTGCAGTTAAGTGGTGCAGCAAAACCTTTGATGACAGAGGGAGGTAGTATCGTCACCCTGACATATTTAGGCGGTGTCAGGGCAATCCCCAACTATAACGTCATGGGAGTTGCCAAAGCGGGGTTAGAAATGAGTGTGCGTTACTTGGCGGCTGAACTAGGGCCACAAAATATCCGCGTCAATGCCATTTCCGCAGGCCCCATCCGCACCTTGGCATCTTCAGCAGTCGGCGGAATATTGGATATGATTCATCATGTAGAAGAAGTAGCTCCCCTACGACGCACCGTCACTCAGCTAGAAGTGGGCAATGCTGCGGCTTTCTTGTGTAGTGATTTGTCCAGTGGCATTACCGGACAAGTTCTGTATGTAGATGCAGGATATGAAATTATGGGAATGTAAGATAATTTGGGCATGGGGCATTGAGTATTAGTAAAATTCTTGCCCATTCCTCATTTTCCATTCCCCATGCCCTATGCCCTATGCCCCTTTCCCTATGGAAATTAGCAAAGTTAATTCTTCAAACTACGATCAGTCAACTAAAACCCCTCGGATTGCCACTGTTCACCGCACCACTGGTGAAACCGATGTGCAAGTTACCATCAACCTGGATGGTAGAGGAACCTGCACAGCAGCAACAGGTGTTCCGTTTTTGAATCATATGTTGCATCAAATTGCCTCCCACGGGCTGATTGATATAGATGTCCAAGCCAAGGGAGACTGGGAAATTGATGACCATCACACCAACGAAGATGTAGGCATTACCTTAGGGCAAGCTTTGAACCAAGCACTAGGCGACAGAAAAGGCATTGTCCGCTTTGGTAATTTTCTTGCACCACTAGATGAAGCTTTAGTTCAGGTAGCGCTAGACTTTTCTGGACGTCCTCACCTCAGCTACGGCTTGCAAATTCCTACTCAACGGGTAGGAACCTATGACACCCAGTTAGTGCGAGAATTCTTTGTGGCATTAGTAAACCATAGCCAAATGACACTGCACATTCGGCAACTGGATGGCATTAATTCCCATCACATTATTGAAGCAACATTTAAGGCGTTTGCCAGGGCAACGCGGCTGGCGGTGGAAATCGACCCCCGTCGTGCTGGCGTAATTCCCAGTTCTAAGGGCGTTCTATAAAAGGAGTCAAATGGAGCATTGGAAAAATTCTTCCCTTGTCTCCCTTGTCTCCCCACTTCCCACTTCCCAGTTTGAGATAATTGACACAGCGGGTAGTGATGGTTATTATCAGGCTACCGGGTAACTTGTAATTAATACCAAGCTGGTAAATGGTAGTTGAACCGAGATGAAGTCTCTTGCAGATGACCCTGATTCTCAACTTAATACGACTGACACTCCACCAGTAGTCCTAACTTCTGAGTTGCGAAAAGTCTATCGCACTGGTTTTTGGCTAAATCAAAAAGTCGTATCTCTGAAAAACTGTTCTTTAACAGTTTACAAAGGCGAAACCTTTGGGTTGCTGGGGCCAAATGGTGCGGGTAAAACCACTCTTTTAAAATTGTTGCTGGGAATTATTCGTCCTACCTCTGGACGGGGATTATTATTAGGTAAGCCTATAGGCGATCGCAGTGTTAAGCAACATATCGGTTATCTGCCCGAAAATCCCTATTTGTATGACTATCTCACCGGCTGGGAATTTTTGCAGCTAGCGGCTGGACTATTCCAAATTCCCAACAGTGTACAACGCCAACGCATTCCCCAACTGCTGGAATTAGTGGGTTTATCCCAAACCGATGCCCGCAAAAAGCTCCTGCGCCGCTATTCTAAAGGAATGCTACAGCGTGTTGGTATGGCACAGGCGTTAATTAACGAGCCAGATTTAGTTTTTCTGGATGAACCGATGTCTGGTCTTGATCCGGTGGGACGCTACCAAATGCGGGAAATTATCCTGGCGCTAAAAGCAGCTGGTAAGACGATTTTTTTCAATAGCCACATTCTTAGTGAAGTAGAACAGATTTGCGATCGCATTGCCATCCTCGCTCAAGGTGAACTAGTTTGCTCTGGTTCCCTAAATGAACTCTTAGGCGGCGAAAACACATATCATGTCAAAGGTCGAGGTGGTGACTGGGAAATTCTCAAAAAATGGATACCCACTCTCAGATTTGAGCCTGATAGTTCCTGGCAAGGTACACTACAAGATGATTACTATGATTTCCTCGCCAGTCTTCGTCTCATGGATGGTAAAATTATTGCCATGAGCTTGTCGCGTCGCTCCCTAGAAGAATTTTTTATTCAAGAAATCCAAAGAAAAAATAATTCACTGAATTAGTCTTCTTGCTTCTTGCCAAATAGGAAATTTTGGGTTACTTTGAGGAACAAAACCCAAAAACCCTGCCTTTTTGAGTTGATCTTTCTCAAGCCAACCCACATAAAATCAAATTCCGATCTCTTTTTAAGGTTATTTGTATTTATTGGTTAATAGACAATTTATTGTATAGACTGCCTTTAGTTGGGTAAATCGAATATTTTTTGATAATTCCTGTATTTCCGCAGCGTTAACTTTAAGTGAACTTCACTAAAAGTTCAAATTCAATAAATAAATTTCCTCCGGAAAATCACACTTTTCGAGGAAAATAAGAGTGTCGGGGAACTTGAATACTTAGGTATAGTCAAAATAAAAATGTTTAGACAGTACTTTATTGATCGTAGTTTCAGAGTCTCAGGTAAATATGCTTAACACAAGTTTGTTTAAATTCCTAACTCAGCCAGTTGTGGGTGTGGCTTTGTTAAGTGCTGTCAATATCGCTGTGCCATGTGTCAGTCTAGCTCAGGGACAACCATTACCACCAACTACACAAACACCAAGCACACCAACACAATTAGATACTAATTATTCATTAGGAGGCGGGGATCTCATCCGTGTAAATGTATTTGAAGTCCCCGAATATACAGGTGAATACCAAGTTCCGCCAGGTGGAGCTATAAACCTACCTTTAATTGGCAGTGTGTCAGTCCTCGGGCTAACAGCTGAACAGGCATCTGATGAAATTGCTAGAAGATATTCTCGCTTCCTCAAACGTCCGTTAATCTCAGTCAATCTGTTATCGCCTCGTCCCATCAATATTTTTGTTGCCGGAGAGGTGACACGTCCAGGAGCTTACACTCTGAGCTTGAGTGGAGGCGCAGGGAATAATCCAGGTGTACAATATCCGACTATATTGGCCGCATTGACAACAGCGCAGGGTGTAACCTTAGCTGCGGATGTAACTCAAGTTCAATTACGGCGTAAAATAGGACGTTCTTCAGAGCAAGCCGTCACCATCAATTTGAAGGACCTCATCCAAACAGGCAGATTAACACAGGATATTACCTTACGGGATGGAGACACCATAGTTGTGCCAACTGCAACCAACTTCAACGTAGCAGAATCGCGCAATATATTTGCAGCTAACTTTGCCGCCAGCCAAACCACACCCCGCACAGTCACAATTATTGGTGAAGTTAACCGTCCCGGTTCATATCTTGTCACCACCGGTAATACAGATGCTCAGGGGGGCGCAACCCCTAACAGTGGCACTGCCACTCCCACCGGTCTACCAAATGTGACGCGGGTAATTCAACTAGCTGGGGGAATTACAGCACAGGCTGATGTTCGTAATCTCAAGCTACGCCGACCAACAAGAACTGGCTCAGAACAAGCTATAAATATTAATCTTTGGCAACTATTACAGAGTGGTGATGCCAATCAAGACATCATCGTGCAAGACGGAGATACTATTGTTATTCCGACAGCAACTGAAATCAACCCCGCAGAAGCCACTCAATTAGCTACCACTACTTTGTCTCCTACATTTATTCAAGTTGGTGTGGTCGGTGAAGTTAAAAAACCAGGGTTAACACAGGTTCAGCCGAATAGCTCTTTAAATCAAGCTATACTTGCTGCTGGCGGATTTAATGATGCCAGAGCTAGTAGTAAGGCTGTTGATTTGATTCGCCTCAACCCGAATGGTTCTGTCACTAAACGTATAGTAAAAATGGATTTCTCCGCTGGGATTAACGAGCAAACTAATCCTATACTCCGCAATAATGACGTTGTAGTAGTTAACCGATCTGGTGCAGCTAGTTTTGGCGATACCGTAGGCACTGTAACTGGACCTCTAGGTATTGTCTTGAATCTTCTGAATTTATTCGGACTCTAAGGGACTTCCAAGAAATAAATTACTACTACTTGTGGGGTGGGCGACACGAGAGCCCAGTAACCAAAGGCTCTC
>NZ_JBTYKD010000228.1:0-2180 GCF_054880495.1 Nostoc sp. | reverse complement strand
ATGAGGGAGACAAGGGAGACAAGGGGATGAAGAAAGAAAGTGTTTTCCCAATGCCCAATACTTCTCTTCTTAGGCTACGCCAACGACTTCTCTACGAGACGCTACGCGAACGCGACTTCGACCCTTCTCTACCAGACGCTACGCGTAGCTTGCTTCCACGAAGTGGTACGGCAAGCTCAGGGCATCGCGCTACGCGTAGCTTGCTTCCACGAAGTGGTACGGCAAGCTCAGGGCAGGCAAAGTCAGTACAAGTGCCCAATGCCTAATTTTTAGTAAATTGATTTGTCCACTTGCCGTTCGCTTGATTACACTTAGAAATTAGCAACTGCATTGCTGTCCTTAAGCAAAATGATTATGAAGTTATCTTTAAAGCAAGTGGCGGTTTATGTGTTTTTACTGGTGTTCGGCGGTGGTGCAGGTTTGTTTGGCAGTCGCTATCTGCTGCCACAAAATTCCTCATTCCAACAGTTAAAAAATGTAACAATGGCTTCGCCTCCAGAATCCATAGTTCCTAATTCTCCTAACGGAGCGATTGGGGCTACTGGGGGCGATAATGTGAATTTTATTGCGACGGCTGTGCAAAAAGTTGACCCGGCTGTGGTGCGAATTAATGCCACTCGCAAAGTCGCCAATCCCATCTCTGACGCTTTGAAAAATCCCCTCTTGCGGCGACTCTTTGGAGAGGATGAGGAACCAATTCCCCAAGAACGTATTGAGCGCGGTACAGGATCGGGATTTATTTTGAGTGAAGATGGAGAATTACTCACTAACGCTCATGTGGTAGCCGACACGGATACAGTACAAGTCACCCTCAAGGATGGTCGGAGTCTAGAGGGGAAGGTAGTAGGAGTTGATTCTGTGACAGATGTGGCGGTAGTGAAAATAAAAGCAAATCATTTACCAACTGCGAAGCTGGGCAATTCGCAAAACTTGGTGCAGGGACAGTGGGCGATCGCTATTGGCAATCCTCTCGGTTTAGATAATACTGTCACCATTGGCATCATCAGCGCTACCGATCGCACCAGCGCTCAAGTTGGTGTCCCAGATAAGCGAGTCAGCTTTATCCAAACTGATGCCGCAATTAACCCTGGTAATTCTGGCGGCCCCTTGTTAAATGCCCAAGGCGAAGTGATTGGTATTAACACTGCCATCCGCGCTGATGCTCAAGGACTCGGTTTCGCCATCCCCATTGAAACCGCCGCCCGCGTCGCCAATGAACTTTTTACTAAAGGGCATGTAGAACATCCCTTCTTGGGTATTGAAATGGCAGACCTTTCTCCCACCAGAAAACAGCAAATTAATCAAGAAAATCAGCTCAACATTCAGCAGGAAGTTGGGATTGTCATTAGAGGAGTTACAGACAATTCTCCAGCCAAGCAAGTAGGACTTCTTCCTGGAGATGTGATTCAAAAAGTTAACACTAAACCCGTCAAAACCTCAGCCCAAGTACAGAAGTTGGTAGAGTTCAGCAAAGTTGGGGATATACTAGCGATCGAAGTCAACCGCAGCGATAAAATTCAAACCTTCAAAGTACAATTAGGAGCTTATCCTGAAAGGAAGTAGTCAAAATAATTCATAATTAATAATTCATAATTACAAGACGCGAGCGCATTCGCTCTCCGTAGCGCTATCAGTGCTAGCTCTCTACTCTCCACTGTCTTGTTGACCACTAAATCAAAAATTTAGTGTTGGCTCTGTACCCGTTGTCTAATTATGAATTAGTAATTATTCGGTCAATAGTCGGAGAATGTTTGACTACTGAATATTGATTATTGACCATTAGACAAATGCTCTAACTGCATTCTTTGTTCCATCTGGCGTAGAAAATACCCCGTCATCATGGCCGACGCTAGAAGCCCAGCTAAGTTCTCCCGATCTGTTGTGATTTGGACGTTGAAATTCTCTGCCGGCAGCATTCCCAATAGCCCTTGGACATTTTGCGAGATGATTTGTTTAATTTCGGGGCTAGCGGACTGAGCAATCCTAGCCAAAACATCAGGAGACTGATGCTGTAGATATTTGAGTAACTGATTAGGGTATTCCTCAGAGTGGTCGGAAAGAAGTTGATTCGCGTGTTCCTCTGAGTTGTCATTCAAAAAGTCACGATTAAACACCATTGGCAGTTTTATTTAGCTTAATTGCTAATTCTACTCTAAACCATAGTACAAGGGTAGCGCATT